>JBCCRV010000166.1:0-11958 GCA_039201085.1 Myxococcota bacterium
AATCAGGCGCTCGCCATGTTCCGTCACCCAGCCGTCCGTGGCCTCACCACTGGCGCAGCGGGCCAGCTTCTCATCAATGGTTTCGTCGCCCTCGAAGAGCGAACTAAAGGGCGTCCCTTCAAGCGCATCGCCGAACAGGCGCCGGCCCGTTCGGTTGGCCATGACGATGGCACCGGAATCGCGCAGGCCGAGGACGCAGGCATCGACCGAGTCGACGACGGTGCGGTGGAGCGTTTCCGAGGCCGAGAGCGCGCGGGCGAGCTGCTTTCGTTCCGCGCGAAGCGAAACGGCGGAAAGCGCCCGTTCGACGAGCTGTGCGAAACCTTCCGGGTCGACGGGCTTGAGCAAGTAGCCGAAGGCGCCCAGCGCGATGGCGTCCATTGCCGTCGCGAGGGACCCGTGGCCCGTGACGAACACCACCTCCACGTCCTTGACGGCGGTCTTCAGCGTTCGAAGCACATCAAGGCCCGAAGCGTCAGGCAGGCTCACGTCCACGATCGCTACGGCGGGCTCGACCTCCTGGAGCGCGCGCTCGCACTCGCCGGCCGTACCGGCGATGCGCGTGTTGACGTGGAGCGGCTCCAAGAGCTCGGCGAGGTTCTCCGCGAGCGCTTCATTGTCCTCGACGATCAGAACTTGCTGGCCCGAGTTGGCCGGCGCTCCGCTCATGACTGAAGCTGGTCGAGGAGTCGGTCGAAAGGAATCGGCTTGGGAAGCGGGTTGAGTGTCTCGCCGGCTGGACGGTGCGAAGGGTCTTGGAAGGCCGTCATCAGGACAAAGCGGGCGCAATCGCAGCGCTCTACGAGTCGTTGCCGAAGGGACCAACCGTCGAGGCCTGGCATCCGTACGTCCAGCACGTACCCATCAAAACAAGGGAGGTTCAGGGCCTCCTCAGGATTCGTGGCGACCCGAACATCGTAGCCCTCATCTCGGAGGAACTCGCAGATGTTCTCCGCCAACATTTCGTTGTCATCCACGATCAAAAGGCGCTGCGACACGCCTTGAGCGTACAGCTCGAAGGGCGCGTCGCCACCGGGAAACGCCCGTCGGCGCCATCGGTGAAAGTGAACGGGCGGGGCTGAATGCCACAAGCGCAAAGGGCCTCGCGCAAGTACCTACACTTCCCGTCTTACCGACGCGCGACACCAAGCGCGGCTCAACGATACGCACCTGGCGTGCCCGGTGCGTCCAAATCCCCTTACACGTTCGGCTGTGGTAGGCGCAAGACGAAGCGAGCACCGCCGGATGGGCGGTTTTGGGCTTCGATCGAACCGTCATGCTCCTTCGCAACGCGGCGCACGAGCGAGAGGCCGAGCCCGATGCCGCCCTTTCGCATCGTGACAAGCGGTTCGAAGAGCGTCGCGAGGATGGCCTTCGGAATGCCCGGCCCGTTGTCGTCGACGAACACGTGGGCTTCATCGCCGGCGTCCTTGATAGTGACGAGCACGTCGTCCGCCCCGTTCTGAAGGGCGTTGTCGAGCAAGTTGACGAGCAGGCGCTTCAACATGTGGGTGTGCGCCTTGACGGTGATGTCGTCGCCCGCGATGCGAATCGCGTCCCGTTCGCCCGCCGCTTCGTGAGCCACGCGAAGCAGTGAACAGTCTTCGCGGTCCAGCGGCATTTCGCGTGCCAGGTCCAGGAGGCCGTCGAGCACGCTCGAACATGCTTGGGCTTGCGCACCGATTCGTTCGACGTGTTTACGCGTGCGGTCATCGAGGTCGTAGCGACGCAGCAATGCCACGCTGCTGTCGATCACGGCGAGCGGGTTGCGCAGCTCATGACCGATGCTGCCGGCGAGCTGGCCCAAGGTGAGTAGACGTTCTTCGGCCTTGCGTTGATCGCGATCGTGCAGGGTGAAGGAGCCAAGCATGATCGCGAGCTCCACATCGAGAATTCGCTCGACGGCTTCCGAGAGCGCGGCGTCTTTTGTTTCCGCTGCCGACTCGATCATGGACGTGCGCAGCACGCTCATCATCGACACCATATAGTGCGGCTCAAGACCGATCCGTTCATGCACTCGCCCCACCTCCGCGTGGCGGGCCACGTAGAGGTCGTCGTAGGGTCCCGCCAGCATTTCGCGCAGCCAGCGAGTCAGCGAGCGTTTCTGGCGTGCGATCTGCGCGTCGTCTCGAAAGATGGTGCGCATCGACGTGTTGGCCATCAGCACGTCGTAAAATCGGTTCACCACCGAGGGAAGCGAGGCGTCCAGGCTTTCACGATGCGCGCGCAGTCGCTCCGCGTCGGCTTCGCCGAAGCCCACCACCATGGCCAACTCGTCGAACTGCGCCTTCCCCTTCGGGTTGTCGCTTCTGGTCGTACTCGGTTTCATCAGAGGTGCGTTTGAGTCGTGCGCAGCTTTCCGCCGACGGCGGAGGCTACGTGATAAGGAACGTCTGTCGAAGCCATTCGACGAAATCGCCAAAGGCCCGCTCGCCCACCAGCGGATCGTTGGAGAGTTGGGAGAGGCGAACGCGGGCGACGTGGGGCAAGAGGCGCCACTCCGCCGCCGAAAGCTCGAGGTCGCAGTCGGCGAGGCGTTTCTCAACGGTGATCGGTAGGCCGGAGGCGATCATCGCGGTCCTACAAAGCGGGCTTCTACCGTGCGAACATCGTCGCCAGAGCGCACTACGACCACCGCGGTCCCTTGGGTGCCTACGGGCGCACTGGCGACGATGGGGATGTAGCGGTCTTCGCCCGCGTCGAGGGTGAGCTCGGTAACGCGGACGCTGAGATCAATGTCGCCCGACTCGCCGGCGGCGAGGGTGAAGTGCATCGATTCATCGTTTTTGTTGACGAGGTGCACGCGCAGCGCATTGATCACCTCGCCGTCGCGCACGAGAAAGGGCGCGCCCGCGGGCGGGCGCAGCAGGTTGGCCTCGAAGGATGTGCGCGACGCGAAGGCGACGGTCGTCGCGACGAGCCACACGGTGGCAACGACGCCATAGAGCGCCAGCCGCGGCCGACGGATCCGTCTTTCCTTTCCGTCGAGGCCCGCAAGGCTGTCGTAGCGAACGAGCCCGGGTGCCTTGCCCAGCCGGTGCATGACGGCGTCGCAGGCGTCGATGCAGGCTGCGCAACCGATGCACTCCATCTGTAGCCCGTTACGGATGTCGATTCCCGTCGGGCAGACGAGCACGCAGCGATGGCAGTCGACGCAGTCGCCGGCGCCCTCGCGGCGCTTGCCCTTGCGGCGCGGTTCGCCGCGGTGGGTGTCGTAACCCACCACCAGGCTCTGGTCGTCCGTGAGCGTGGATTGCAGCCGGCCGTAGGGGCAGATCGCCAAGCAGAGCTGCTCCCGGAACCAGGCGAAGTTGAAGTAGAGGATGCCGCTCAGGGTCGCCATCCAGGCGAAGGCTGTCGGGTGTTCGCCGGGCGAACGGCCGATCATTTCGGCGAGCGCCGGCAGCGAGATGAAGTAGCTCAAGAAGATATGCGCGAGCAGCACGCTGAGCGACGCAAAGGACGCGTGCTTGAGCGTCTTGCGCCAGACTTTGCCTAAGGTCCACGGTCCCGCGTTGCGGCGGATCCGCTCGTTTCGGGGGCCTTCGATGACGCGTTCGATCGGTCGAAAGAGCCCTTCGAGGAAGACGGTTTGGGGGCATGCATAGCCGCACCAGACGCGGCCCCAAAGGGTCGTGATCACGAAGAGCGCGAGCGCGACGCCCGTGAGCACGAAGAGGAAGAGCCAGAAGTCCTGGGCGTTGAAGGACGCACCAAAGAGGTAGAAGCGTCGCTCAAGCACATTGAGGTAGAGCGCCGGTCGGCCGCCGATGCGAATGAAGGGCAGGGCGACGTAGATAGCCAGCAGCACCGCAAACACCACGCGACGCAGCGTCGTGAAGCGGCCCGAGACGTCGGCTGGGTGAACGTAGTTGCGCGACCCGTCCGATGCGAGTGAGCTCGCCGGTTCAGCGTTTAGGACGGGCAGCGCACGCTTCATCGATCGTTCTCGGCCAGGATGATGGGCTCGCCCGCGCTCTCCTGCCGGAGCGGTGCCTGGGCGGTGGTGCCGTCCCCGTCCTCTTCCGTCGGTGCCGCCGCGGGCGACCACACGTCGCCCTCGGGCGCTTTGCCTTCTACGTTCGAGTTCTGAATCGAAAGCACAAAGGCCGCGATCTTTTGAGCAGACGTACTTCCCAGCGTGGCGCCCCACGCCGGCATGCCCGCTTCGAGCACACCTTCGTAGATGGTGCCGTAGATGTCCGTGGGACTTCCGCCGTGAAGCCAGTTCGGGTCCGTGAGGTTGGGGCCGATATTGCCTTGGCCGCGTTCGAGGTGGCACACGGAGCAGTGCTCCTGAAAGAGCGCTTCGCCGACCGCCACCGCCGCGGGGTCGTCGCGAAGGGCGACGAGCAGCTCCTCGGACGCTTCGGCGCCCGATGAACGCTCCATGAGCGCCGTGGCGTACTCTTCGGCGGGTAGCGCTGCGGCCTCCAGCTCGTGGTACGTGACCCAGTAGAACATCGCGAAGGCCATCGCGCCGTAGAAGGTCAGCAGCCACCAGCGAGGCAGTTCGTTGTCGGCTTCTTCGATGCCGTCGTAGACGTGAATGATCTCGCCTTGAATCGGGTCGACCCGCAGTTCTGTCTTGTCCTGCTCAGCCATGGGAAAGCTCCTTGTTCTCCTCTGCTGCGTCGTCGCCGAGGGCGAGCGATGCGTACTCACTCGAGCGGTCCTTGCCGAGGGCAACGGCGCGGATCGCGATGGCCACGAAGGCCAATCCGAAGAGCGCAAGCGCCACGATGGGCAATGCGAGATGCGGACTCGCCGCGTAGAAGTCCCTTGCCATTGCGCCCATTATTCAGCTCCTTCTGCGCTAGGGTTTGAAGACGGGGGTGGGGATACGGCGTCGAGTGATGCGACTTCGCCGCCGTCTTCTGCCGCCGGCGCGCGGCGCGGGTTGCCGAGGCGCTGGAGGTAGGAGATGAGGGCAATGAGTTTGCTGTCGGCTCGAAGGTCGCAGTCGGCTTCTTCGCAGACGCGCAGGTCGCCTTCCTCCGAAAGGGCGAGGGCAATCTGATTGGCGTGCGCGGAGGCGTCGTCGCCAGCGCCCGCGATTTCCTCCGGGCCATAGGGCACGCCGACGGTGCGCATCGCACGAAGCTTGGTGGCGGTGTCTTCGAACTCGACGTGGTCGTGCGCGAGGTGCGTGTAGCGCGGCATGTTCGAGCCAGGGGAAATCTCCCTCGGGTCCAGCATGTGGCGGTAGTGCCAGAGGTCGCTGTACTTGCCGCCGAGGCGCGCGAGGTCCGGACCGATGCGTCGCGAGCCCCACTGGAACGGATGGTCAAAGATCGAATCGTCGGGCTGGGACACGGCGCCGTAGCGCGCGGTCTCCCAGGTGAAGGGACGAATCATCTGGCTGTGGCACGTGTAGCAGCCCTCTTGAATAAAGACGTCGCGGCCTTCGATTTCCAGCGGCCGATAGGGCACGTTCTGCGTCGATGCGAGCTGCTCCGGCACGGTGAGGACCGAGGGCACGATTTCGGCGACGCCGCCGACAAGCACGGCCAACACCGTCAGCACGGTGAAGATGAGCGCGCGGCCCTCGACGATGGCATGCCAGCTGGCTCTACCGGTCACCTTGGCGATCTGCCGGGCGACGACCCAGGCGAAGATCAGCCCGACTGCCAGGGTGAGAAAGAGAATGCTCGCAATCGCTTCGGTCACTGCGACCATCGACACCATCGCGAGGACGGCGAGCGAGACCATGACGGGCGGCGCGAAAATGATGTCCTTCCAAGGAACCTTCGGGCCTTCGTCGGGAACGACGGTGACCTCGACGCTGGTTCGGACGGGGGCCCCCGCTCGCGCGGTCATGATGAGGTTCCAGGCCATCAGAATGAAGCCGCCGAGGTAGAGGGTGCCGCCGATGAGACGGGCCCAGTAGAGGGGCTGAATCGCAACGAGGGTTTCGACGAAGGTCGGGTAGAGAAGTCCGCCCCCGTCCTGTTCGGCGCGCCACATCAGGCCTTGCTGAATGCCGGCGGTCCACATGCTTGCGACGTAAAGCACGATGCCGAGGGTGCCGATCCAGAAGTGGGCGTTGGCGGCGCCAACGCTGTGCAGCTTCTTGCCGTAGAGCTTCGGAACGAGGAAGTAGAACATGCCCGCGGCCATGAAGCCGTTCCAGCCAAGGCCGCCCGCATGCACGTGCGCGATGATCCAGTCCGTGTAGTGGGCGATGCCCGAGACCGCCTTGATCGAAAGGAGCGGACCTTCGAAGGTGCTCATGCCGTAGGCCGTGACGCCCACCGCGAAGAACTTCAGCACGGGGTCGCGGCGCAGCTTGTCCCATGCGCCGCGCAGCGTGAGCAGGCCGTTGAGCATGCCGCCCCAGCTCGGCGCCCAAAGCATGAGGCTGAAGATCATGCCGAGGGTCTGCGCCCAGTCAGGAAGGGCAGTGTAAAGCAGGTGGTGCGGTCCGGCCCAGATGTAGATGAAGACGAGGGACCAGAAGTGAATGATCGAAAGGCGGTACGAGAACACCGGTCGGTCGGCGGCCTTCGGCAGGAAGTAGTACATGATGCCGAGGACGGGCGTCGTCAGGAAGAAGGCCACGGCGTTGTGGCCGTACCACCACTGCACGAGCGCATCCTGAACGCCGCCGAAGACCGAGTAGCTGTTCATGCCGGACACGGGAATCGCGAGGCTGTTGACCACGTGAAGCACGGTGATGGCGACCAGCGTCGCGATGTAGAACCACAGGGCGACGTAGAGGTGCTTCTCGTGGCGCCTGCTGATGGTGCGGAAGAAGTTTGCGGCGAAGACCAGCCATACCACCGCGATGGCGATGTCGATGGGCCACTCGAGCTCGGCGTATTCCTTGCCCTGGGTGAATCCAAGGGGCAGTGAAATCGCCGCCGCGACGATGATGAGCTGCCAGCCCCAGAAGTGAATCGACGAGAGCGCGTCGTTCGTTCGCTGCTTCGTAAGACGCTGGAGCGAGTAGTACACGCCGGCGAAAATCATGTTGCCTACGAAGGCAAAGATGATCGCGTTCGTGTGCAGCGGCCGTAGGCGACCGAAGGTCAGGTAGGGCTCGAAGTTGGCGGGCCAGAAGGCGAGCTGCAGCGCGACGATGAGGCCGACGAGCATGCCAACGATGGCGAAGACCACCGAGGCCCACAAGAAGCGGCGGACGGTGCGGTCATCGTATTCGATGGTGAGGGCGTTGAGCGTGGTCATGGTTTTGATGGGTGGTGGGTTGGGGTCGCGAGGGGGGAAGCCGCTCGCGCATTTCGCGCTTGCTTGAGCAAGAGCTGGGCCAAGCGTGTTTTGCGCGCGTCAGCGCCTTTCAGCGCTCGTTGGACGCAGAAGTTGCGCTGGCGCTCGGGGCGGGCGCAGGGTCTGCGCCGTCTTCCGAGAGCGGCAGCAGAGCCAGGCGGTCCGTGTGGTCGAAGGTGCGGCCGCGCAGCGTCCACGCGAAGAGGATGAGCGCGAGGGCGACCATCGCGATGCCGACAAAGACGAGCAGAATGAGAACGTTCACGGGAGACTCCGGACAAGCGAGGGGGAGGAAGAGAGCAGCGCGGCCTCGGGCTCGGGACGCACGCGCAAGCGACGCGCGCCAAGGGCGACGAGGGCCAAGGTGAAAAGCGAGCTCAGGGGCATGAGCACGGCGGCCATCCAGGCGGCCATGGCGCTGCTGAGGGCCAGAGCGACCGCGCCGAGGTTGTAGACCAGGGCGAAGGCCAGCAGGGCCCGCTGCGTGCGGCGCATCCAGCGGGCCACTTCAAAGGCGCGGCGCAGCGGCGACAGGCCGCCGGAGGTGATGTAGAAGTCGCATCGGCTCGCCACGAAGGGGCGTCCCGTGGCCGGCGTGCCGGCGCAACCGGCCTCCAGGAGCGCGAGATGATCGTTCAGTCCGTCGCCCACCATGAGCGTGCGCTCCGGGTTGCCGTCGCGAACGAGGGCGGCTTTCGCTTCGGGCTCGAGGTCGCCAAACGCTCGGGTGAGGCCGAGCGGACGGGCAAGGCGGTCGACACGCGCCTGTCCGTCGCCGCTCGCGATGACGAGCGCATAGTGCTCGCCGAGCTTCGCGAGCTCAGCGGCGGCGTCGTCGCGAAGCCGCTCATCCAGGCGAAAGCTGGCCAGAACGCGGCCGTCGCAGCTGAATGCGACATCGCCGCCGGCGTGTCCGTCATTCGCGCACCATCGGCGTGATCCGAGGCGGTAGCGACGGTCCTGGACGATGACTTCGACGCCGCGGCCAATGACCTCCTCGGCGTCTTCGAAGGGCGCCATTGTGCCGACAAGGTCCGCGATGGCGCGGCTTTTTGGATGCTGGCTGACGGACGCGAGGCGCCGAAGAACCCGAAGGTCCTCGCCGCCGACGTAGCGCTGCCCTTCGCGAAGCTCCCAACGGGCTTTCAGGTCTCCCGTCGTCAGCGTGCCGGTCTTGTCGAAGACAATGCGCTCGACGCCGTGCAGCCGTTCAAGGAGCGAACGCGTGCGAATGAAAAAGCCGTGCTCCCGTAGGGCGCGATGAGCGAAGGCGCGCGCGAGCGGAATGGCGATGCCGATGGCGCAGGGGCAGGTGACGATGAGCACCGCGGTGGTCACGCGCAGAGCGACGTCGCCGTCACCCCACCAGAGGGTAGCGCCAAGGGCCGCGGCGCTGAGCACCAGCATCGTGTAGACGGTGCCGATCTTTGCCCACCAGCCGCTGCTTTGGTCGTCGTCGCGGGTGCGCGCGAGCAGATGGGGTACGCGCGAATCGGCAAAATCCGACTCCGCCGTCGCGCGAACGAGGCCGCGGCCTTGGTAGAAGGCGCCCGCCGGCACGCTCGCGCCGGCCTCAAAGGCGGCGGGCTCGCTTTCACCATTGATCCAGTCGAGGGAGAAGAGCGCCTTGTCGAAAGTGGTCACGTCGACGGGGACAAGTTCACCCGTGCCAAAGACGAGCTCGTCGCCCTTGCGAACGTCGCGGCAGCGAATGGTTCGAGTCGCGTCACTGTCCTTTCGGCGCGTGCGAAGCCGTCCAGCGGCCTTGTCGCCGACAAGCCGATTGCGGTTTCGTTCGATGGCGCGCTCCTGAAGCCACCTACCAAGGAGCACGAGCGCAATGAACACCGCCAGCGTGTCGACGTATTCGACCTGTGCATCACGTACGAAGCGCACGAGCGCCGCTCCCGTCGATAGGACGATGCCGAGGGCGATCGGCAGATCCATGCTGACGATGCCGCGCCGAAGGGCGTTCCAGCTGGAACGCAGGAAGATCGGCGCTGCAATCCATGCAGCAAGGACCCCGGCCCCGAGCGAAAGTCGGTCCAGGAAGTTCTTCAATGGGCCCTCTTCGAGGCCGATGTAGACGGCGATGGCAAAGAACATCGCGTTGCCCGCGAGCACGAAGGCAACGGCGACGCGCCAGAGCAGGTCGTCGTTCTTCTGCAGCCGCTTTTCGCCGGGCTCGGCGATGCGGTATCCGACGGAGGACAGGTCTGCGGCGAAGGCGTCGATCGGAAAGTCGTGCTCGACGTAGAGCGTCGCCGAGCCGGAGGCGGGGTCGAGGTCGATGCGCCCGACGTTCGCGCGCTGCTTGAAAAGCGATTCGATCAGCCAAACGCAACCGGCGCAATGCATGCCCTGCACGTCGACGGTGAGCCGACCGCTTTGGGCGATCGATTCGCGAAAGGCCGCCAGATCCGATTCATCGACCCGCTCGCTCGCACTAGCCGCGGGAACACCGACATCGCCACGAAGGTCGTAGAAGCGCTCGAGGCCATTCTTGCTCAAGAACGCCGCCGCGAAGGCGCAGCCCGTGCAGCAGTAGCCATCGCTTCGGCGCGGCGACACGGGAAGGCCGCAGTGAAAGCAGGCGCTCATGGCGCGAGGCAGAGCTCCCGTACCGTTTCCAAGGGGCGGAGCGCCGTCACCACGGCCCCGAGAGCCAGCGCCAGGGCAAAGCCGCGGCGGCCGCCGGCAAAGCGAAACCATCCGCGCGCCGCCACGTGAATCGCGGCGGCCGAGGGCACAAAGAAGCAGAGCGCTACGGCCGCGCCACCGATGGGCGAAGCGGTGCCCACGGCGAGCATCAGCAGACTCCACACGCTCGCGCAGGGAAGCAGCGGCGTCACGGCGCCCATTGCGGCGCTAGCGCCCATTGCCCGCTTGCCGCGCAGGAGCGAGCCGGCGGGGACCAGCTTCTGCTCCCGCCGGCGGTAGCGAAAGGCAGCAAAGGCAAGCGTCAGGGCGACGGCGACGGCCGTGAGAGTTTGGCCGAGGTGCGGCGAGAGGCGAAGCACCACCGTTTCCCCCACCGCGCCTGAAAGGCCCCCGAGGAGGAGCAGCGAGGTCAGGCGTGCGAGATGGTACGCAGCGCTTCGGGGCCGCGAGGCGCCACACCCTGCATGCACCGCAAGGGGCCCACACATGCCCACGCAGTGGGGGACGGTGGCGAGCCCGAGGACGAGCGCAGCGGCGAGCGCGGAGATCACGGCAAGCGCCAACGCAAGGTCGGTGCCAGCGTGTAACCGCGCGTTTTCTTCGATTTTTTGCGAGTCGAAGCGCGCATTTTGCGCTGCGCGCGCATTTTGCGCGGCCGGCGAGCGGGAGCGAAGCGCTTCGCGATTGACGGGTGCATCGCCTTACCCGCAGAGTCGTCGTCGATGGCCGTGACCGAAGGAAGGCTCGAGGGGTCGGAGGATGGCCGGGCATTCCTTCAGCAGCGCGTCGCCACCGCGGGCCTCTTCGGCGCGAGCATTGGCGGCGCCTTTCTCGTATTCCGGGTGCTGGGCGTGCTGCTTGCCGATGCGACGGATGCGGTCGCGACCTACTGGTTTCATCTCGCGGGCGTGCTTTGCACGGCGAGCATGTGGGTGGTCTGCCGACGCGGGGCGCGGAGCGTACGCATCATTCGGCTTTCGGAGACCTG
Source organism: Myxococcota bacterium (assembly GCA_039201085.1). Lineage (GTDB taxonomy): Bacteria > Myxococcota_A > Polyangia > Polyangiales > Houyiibacteriaceae > JBCCRV01. The sequence goes on from JBCCRV010000166.1 coordinate 10,877, forward strand.
CGCCATCGGTGGGGGCGCCATTTCCTTCTGTCTGATGGGGCTCAGTACCCAGGCATGGTTGATGCCTCATCACATCATTGTGATGCCGCTGACGCTTTTGATGTTCGCGCGCGCGATCTACGTGCCAAGCAGTGCGAAACGCACGCTGACCCTCTGTGCCCTGGTGGGTGTACCGATCCTCTGTGTGAGCTACTTCGTCTTCGAGGGCGTCGACATTTCCGAGTGGGACCACATCGAAGAAGAGATCCGCGTTCGGGGCACCCGGAACTTCGCCCTAGGGGCGATGGCCTTTTCCGCGGCCTGGTGGACGGCTTCGACGGTGGTATGCACGGCGGCGTCGTGGGTGATCTACGGCCTGCGAAAGAACGTGCGCGATGCCAAGAAACTGGGCCAATACGACCTGAAGGAAAAGCTTGGCGAAGGCGGTATGGGCATGGTGTTTCGCGCCGAGCACGCGATGCTGCGGCGACCGACCGCCATCAAGCTTCTACCGCCGGAGAAGGTGGGCGCTCAAAGTCTCGCGCGCTTCGAAAAGGAAGTGCAGCAGACGGCTCGGCTTACGCACCCAAACACCGTCACGATTTTTGACTATGGCCGCACGCCCGAAGGCGTCTTTTACTACGCGATGGAGTTGCTCGACGGCATCACCCTTCGACGCCTCGTCGAGGTGAGCGGCGCCCAATCTGTGCCGCGCGCCATGCGCGTCTTTGAACACGCGGCCCGCGCGTTGGCGGAGGCGCACGGTGAAGGGTTGATTCATCGCGACATCAAGCCGGCCAACCTGATGTTGGTGAAGCAGGGCGGCGAACTCGACATCACCAAGGTGTTGGACTTTGGCCTCGTGAAGGAGCTGCGCCAGGACAAGGGCACGTCGCTTACGCAGGCGGATTCGATCACGGGAACGCCGCAGTACCTTTCGCCGGAGGCGATCAAGAGCCCGGACGAAGTGGACGCCCGCAGCGACCTCTATGCGCTCGCCGCCACGTTCTATCACCTGATCGTTGGTGCTCCGCCACCCAACAGCCAGTCGCGCCTCTCAGCCATCGCATCGCATACCGATGACCCTTACAAGACTTTGGTCG
>JBCCRV010000167.1:0-11950 GCA_039201085.1 Myxococcota bacterium
ATTGGGGTCCGACGCCAAAGGCCGCGGCGTGGACCGCGAGCGCAGCGAGTCGCGTCCACAGTACGGGGCCCCCAGCTCGCCCGCGCGGGGTCTGCCGCGGAGTCCGCCGGTTCTCCGCCGGCGCACGCCACTTGCTGCACCGTGCCATTGGCGCCACAACCCCCGCATGTCCCATCCCATCTACGACGCGGCCGTCACGAAGATCGACGGAACCGAAGGCGACCTCAACGACATTCAGGGGAAGGTGGCGCTGATCGTCAACGTCGCGAGCCAGTGCGGGTTCACGCCCCAGTACAAGGGTCTGCAGGAGCTGCATGACCGTTTCAAGGACCAGGGTTTTGCCGTGCTTGGGTTTCCCTGCAACCAGTTCGGTGCGCAGGAGCCGGGCTCGAACGAAGAGATTTCCAACTTCTGCACGAGCCGCTTTGACGTGAAGTTTCCGATGTACGGAAAGATCGAAGTGAACGGCGGCGGCACCCATCCGCTCTATGCGCACCTGAAGTCGGAGGCGCCCGGCGTCCTTGGCTCCAAGGCGATCAAGTGGAACTTCACAAAGTTCCTCGTCGATAAGGACGGCAAGGTCATCGACCGCTTTGCGTCGGCCACTTCGCCGGACGCGATCGCGCCCAAAGTCGAAGCTCTCCTCCGTTAGCGCTCGCGGCGGGGCTTTGAGGCCGTGAAGCGCGTTGAGGCGTCGTTCGCTCCCCCCTACCGGCGATCGGGAGTCGCCCCTTGGTTCGTCGCTCGATCAGGGTATTTCTAGGGTTTTTGCGTCCGCAACCCTTGAGCGCCATCTTCGTAACGTTTCCGCTGAAGATTCCTTGGTATCACTCGTCCCAACGCCACCTTCGGCCTTGACCCAGCAGGCCACCTAACGTGTGATGGCGGCCCAAGCGGGCAAGATGAGGAGAGAACACAAGATGCGAGCTTTCGGACGAATCAACCTCGTGGCCGCGATGGCCCTCGGCCTTTCCCTTTCAGCGGTGGGCAGCGCCTCGGCCCAGTCGCGAACCTTCAACGTCCAGCGCGCCCGGGCGACCTTCACCTCCGAGGCCCAGCTCGAGACGATCAACGGCATCTGCAATAGCGGCAGCGGAAGCGTAAGCGTGGACCCGGGTAACCTGAGCAGCGCAAGCGGCACGATCACCGTGCCCGTCGCTTGCCTAGAGACGGGCATCGACGAGCGCGACCAGCACCTTCGCAGCGCCCAGTGGCTCGATGCCGGCGCGCACCCGAACGCGACCTTCGAGATCACCGGCGTGAGCGGCGCCTCCTCGCTGAGCTCGGGCCAGGAAGCGCGCGTGCGTGTGAGTGGACGCTTCACGATTCATGGGCAAACGCGCGACGTGACGGCCAACGCCCGCGTGCGCTGGGACGGCAGCGGTCAGATCCAGCTCCGCGCGAACTTCAGCATTCAGCTGAGCGACTACGGCGTATCGATCCCTTCGGTGGTGCAGGCGAAGGTCTCGAATACGATTCGCATCTCCGTACGCATTCGCGCCGAAGCCTGAGTCGATGCGGCTAGGTACCCTGACCCTCTGCGCGACCTTCTTGCTCATCGCCGCCCCGGGCGCGATGCAGGAGGCGCAGCCGCCTGCGATCACAGAAGCGGACCTGCAGGGTCAGTGGCGCCTTCGGGGGAGCGTCGGCGCTGCCGAGCAGCGACGCAACAGCGCCATCGAGCGCGCCACGGAGGACATGTCGATCTTCACGCGCGGCATCGCGCGGCGTCGGCTGCGAAACGGCACGCCGATTCATCGAACGCTTTCCTTCGGCGGCGAAGGGGCAACGTTCCGCGCGCACGTGGGTCCATACCACTTGCAGTTCGCGCCGAACGGGCGGGGCCACGCGTACACCGATCCGATCGGTGGCGATGACATGCGCGCGTCGATGCGCATTCGAAACCGTCGCCTCACCCAGGTCTATCGCAACGACGACGCCACCCTCACGCACACGGTGATGCTCAGCAACGACGGGCAGCGGATCACGCTGACAATCCGCATCGCGAGCCATCACCTACCCGGCGATGTCGTGTACCGCACCACGTATGCTCGCAGCTGAACCCGCGCCGGCAAAGCCGTCGAAGGGAACGGGGCGCCCTTCGCCACGCCCGGCTCTGAACGCAGTAGCGATCGGCTCCAGCGCTCCTAGGTCATGCTTGAGTGCGTCCGGAGAGCACCGCACGTTGTTCGAAGGTCATGAGAACGCCGCTTTCCCTTCAAGAAAGGCGTCGCGCCGAAGAACGCTCACACGGGTTGGCGCGTTCCAGCCGCGCGACGGATTTCTTAGTCTACGCTCCAGCGCCTTTCGGTGGCGGCTTCGATCGCGGCCTCGCTGAAGGGCAGGGGGCGGTAGACGCCGTTTCGCCAGTCGTCCTGGAGGTCGCCGTAGTGGGGATCGTCGGGCTCGCCGGAGTTGCCCGGTAGAAACTGAAATCGTACGTCGGGACGGCCCGCATCGTCGAAGGTTGCGACCATGCGGTAGACGGCGCCGCCGCTTGTGATGAGCGCGTCGGCGTCCGCTTCGAAGCGGGTTTGGGCGACGTTCACGGTGCCGTTGGCGCCGTCCATCGGAAACGTCGGGCGTGCGAGCACGTCCACGTCGGCGCGAAAGCGAAGCTGGTGGACGTCGCCCCAGGTGGCGCCGTCGGGGCGTCCGTCTCGCCACGCGAGGGCGGCGTCGAGCGTTTCAAGGACCGCGAGGTTCACGTTTTCTGGAAGCAGCACGCTGTCCTCGCGCAGGGCGACGACGGCCCATTTCATCGCGAAGATAGGTGCCGCGTCGTAGATGGCGTCGTATAGAATGCCAAGCTCGTCACCGATCACGGTGCGCGTGAAGAAGGCACCGAACGCATGCAGGAGCAGCGCCTCTCGGGACGCTTGGTCCATGGCGCCGTCCCAAGCTGCGAGCTCGGTGCCGGCCGCTTCCAAGTCCATGCGCGTGGCGTACTCGGCGAGCGTTGGATCGCTGCCGCGGGCCGCAAGCGCGGCCTCGATGGCCCCGGTGAAGTCTCCCAGAAAGGGCGTCTTCGTGTCGAGCTGAAGCCCTTGTGCGTCCTCGAGCGTCACGTTGCCGCGCGTCATCTGCTCCCGAAGCACCTCGTCGACCCGTTGCGCACGGGTGCCCGGATCGTAGAAGGCGCCAAAGTACCAAGGGTCGCCGTCGATCGAGCCGTCTTCCGTAAAACCAAAGGGGTCGTTGTTGGCGCTTACCAGCAAGCCTTCGGGACCCTCGCTTCGCGGAAGCTGCGCGCCGCTCAAGAATGCGCCGCTCCAGCCGCCTTCCGGGGCGTCGCCATCCAGCATGAGCCAGGGCTCGCCGAAGGTGCCGGGAGCGCCGCGGTCGGGCACGCGTGGACTGCTGCGGTAGGCGATGCCGCCGGCGTCCGCATAGATAAAGTTGAAGGCACCGAGTTCGAGCGTATCCACGGCTTCGCCAAAGGCCTGGCGGTCTCGGGCGCGTCCAAGGGCGAGGAACGACGCGGCTTCCACCGTCGGCGTGAAGCCAACCCAGCGAAGCAGCACCCGACGTCCGCGCTCCGCGATGGGCAGCGGAAACACGCTGTCTGGGAGGAGCACGCCGACGCCGGGAACGCTCACGCGTTCATAGGGCACGGCTGCGCCGTCGCGAACGAGGACCTCGCCGGTGCTCGTCTCGACGGCGATTCGCTCGCCGTGAAGCATGACGGCCTCGCCATCGTACTGAACCTCCACCAAGTCCATCCAATCGGGAAAGGACGTCGTGGCCGACCAGAGCACGGACTCGTTGAAGCCCAGCTGGATGGCCGGCGTGCCGACAAAGCCCCAGCCCGCCACGTTCAATGAGCCATCGTCTGCTTGAAGGTGCTGCATGTGAAAGACCGCCGGCGAGGTCAGCGATTGATGCGGGTCGCCCGCCACGATAGGCGCGCCGTCCGCGGTGTGCGCACCCGCCACCGCCCAGTTGTTGCTCGCGCTGGGGCGCCACTCGGCCATGGTCTGGGAGAAGCGACGCAGCCGTTCGGCGGCGTCCGATGGTAGCGGGGCCGCTTCACGGACCGGCCGGGCGATGCGCTCACGGGCGCCACCCGATGCGGGTCGCTCCGCTTCGGGCAGCACATAGGTGCGAGCGAGCGGGCCAAAGACCGTTCCGCCTTCAAGAAAGGCCGGCGCGAAGCGCTCGACGTAACTCGCGAGCAGATCGAATTCGAACTGGTTGGCGTTGCCGAAGAGGATCAGCTTCGCAACGGCGTAGCCGTCTTCGACGGCCCAGCGCTCTGGGCGATGGTCCCCCTCAAAGCCCGCGGGCAGCGGCGCGTCGCCAGCGAGTACTTCATCGATGCGCCGGTTCACGCCCTCGGTCCATGCGACCAGCAGCGCGTGGTCTTCCGGGTGCTCCGCTTCCATGCGGGCGACGTTCGCGCGACCGAGGCCCACGAAGTCGACGGATCGCATCAGCAAGTCGTCGTCGGCCCGCCGCGGCACGATTTCGGCGCGCCTTCCGTACGCGCGCCGACGAAGCTGGTCCATCTGAAAGAGTCGGTCTTGGGCCTGTGCGTAGCCCGAGCCGTAGAACACGTCCTCGGCGCTTGCGCCTCGGATGTGGTGAATGCCGTGGATGTCGGTTCGAATGAAGGCCCGTGGCGACGCGTCGTCGGCGCAGCCGGCGACGACAAGCAATAGGGCGGCGATGGCAAAGCGAGGGCGGTGCACAACCAAGCCTAGCCCCAATTCCGTTGAGGCGAAAAACGCCGTCTCGGTGGACAAGTGGAAGCGTAAAGGGTGAGCGTGGTGAGTGAAGCGTGGGCGTGAAGAGTGAAGGGTGGTGTGTTCGATGCCGGCCGCCTGAGGTCCTTGCCATGCTCACCCCTCACGCGCACGCTTCACCCCTACGCTTCACTCATCACGCGCACGCGTCACCCCTCACGCCCCCATGCCTGAGGCCCCCGGCCCCTAGCCGAATGGCACTGAGCGATGGCGCGCCCTCCAATCAAGCCTCCGCGACCGGGTGCTTTACTACCAAGCCCTGGGTAGCACAGCGGGCTCACCACTTCGTTGGCGCGTAGTCCTTGAGGAACTGGCCCCAGACGTGCACGCCCGTGTTGAAGCCCGAAAAGATCGGGTCGACGATGCGGGCAGCGCCGTCGACGATATCGAGCGGTGGATGAAAGCGATGCACGGCACGCTTGCGGGCCGCATGCTCCTGCGGATCTTCGTCCGTGACCCAGCCCGTGTCGACGCTGTTCATGTGAATGCCCGACTTCAGGTAGTCCGGGGCTGAGGTGCGCGTCATCATGTTGAGGGCCGCCTTCGCCATGTTCGTGTGCGGATGTTTGTCCGTCTTCTGGCTTCGGTAGAACTGCCCCTCCATCGCGGAGACGTTTACGATGTGTTTGTCCTTCGTCGGTACACGCTCCATGAGCGCCTTGAGGCGCGCATTCATGACAAAAGGAGCCGTCGCGTTCACGAGCAGAACTTCAAGAAGTTCGGCCGTCGGCACTTCGTGCAGCCGGTAGCGCCAACTGTTGCGATCGCGCAGGTCGATCTGCTGTTCGTCCTGGTCCAGCTCACCGGTGGGAAAGAGCGCTTCGTCGTGAAGCAAGTCTTCCTCGAGCAGGGCCAGCTGGGACAGCGCGGGCGCGTCGACCCAGCCCGCGGCTTCGGCGTGCACGAGGGCGTCTTCCTGCGCGAGAATAGACGCTTCCGCACCCGGAAGCGCTGCGCGCGGCGTACGCTCGCCCGCCATCAGGTGGCCGTACCAACCGGCCGGGCGGCGCACGGTCTGGCAGGCGTTGTGAATGATGAAGTCGAGCCGATCCTCCGTCGCGTTCAAGTGGGCGCAGAGCGCTTCGACGCTGGGCGTGTGGCGCAGGTCGAGCCCATGAATGACGAGCCGATCGCGCCAAACGTTAAAATCCTCTTCGGCTGCGTAGCGGCGCGCCGCGTCTCGGGGAAAGCGCGTCGTGACGATGAGCCTGGCCCCCGCCCGTAGCAGCAGGATGCCCGCCTGATAGCCGATCTTTACGCGTCCGCCCGTCAGCAGCGCGACGCGTCCGCTCAAGTCCGCAGTCTGCGTACGCTTCTCGTAGTTCAGCGGCGCACAGGCCGGACATATCTGATCGTAGAAGAAGTGCAGCCGATCGAATTCGGCTTTGCAGACGTAGCAGGTGCGCGGCTCTTCGAGCTTGGGCCACGTGCTCGGATCGACCGAGGCCGCTTTCGCAACCGGCTCGGCTTCGGGGCCGGGAGTGAGGAAGCGGACTTCTTCGCGACCCTTTCGAATGCCCGTCTCGGAGAGCATCGCTTCGTCACGCGCCCGGCGCGCGTCGCGTTTGCGACGGCGAAACTCGCGCACCAGTTCTCGTTGGTCGTCCTTCGTGGGGCGCGACGCGCGCCCCGCTGCGATCAGGAGGCGTCGGCGGATCGGTTCGCTGAGGTTTGCCAAGACGGCGCGGTCGTGGACGATCGCTTCAAGTACTTCGGTAATCGCCGTGGCGCTTTCGTCGTTCAGGGTTCGCTCGGCGGAATGGCCCGATGCCGCGTTGTTGGAGGAGGTCATGTTTCGAAGCCGCTCTCGATGGACGCGCGAAAGGCCGCATGGTCCTCGCCCGTGAGATCCACGATCAGCACAAACGCGCCGGTGTCCGCCACGTCCATTCGCGCCTCGCCGGGCCAGGTGAAGGTGTTGCCGTCTGCGACGGGCTCGCCGAGTCGTTCTTCCAGTTCGACGACGAGGCGCGCCCGGTGCTGGAGCATCATGCGGGCGTTTGCAAAGGCGAAGACCGCAATCTCCGATGCCGCATCGCCGCCTTCGGCGCGCAGAAGGTAAGCGCCATGGGTGGGGGGCTCGAGAGCTTGAAAGGAAAAACCGTCCGGAATCGTAAAGCGGACGCCGAGTCGTCGGTCGATGACCTGCGTGCCCTCGCGCTGAATGCTTGCGATCGCATCGCCGAAGCTAAGCGCAGCGCCGAGGGCGGGGAGCGTTTCGTCAAAGATGGCTGCCTGGGGCGGTGCTTCGGCGATCCACCAAACCACCTCCGGTCCATTCTCACCTTGGCGAACGGCGCTCACGCCTCGGCGTCGGCGCTGCAGCAAGCCTTCACCGTCGACGCACTCGCTCATGAGACCCTCCAGCGAGCCGAGCGACATCGACGTGGCCTCAGGTGCTTCGCAGCGAAGCTGAGCGCGAAGGGCGTCGTGCGCGCCGGCGCCGTCGGCGCTTTCAAGGCGCGTATGACCGAGGGTGAAGCGAAGGCGTCGCTCTGGATCTTCGGCTTCGATCAGGGCGCCGCGCGAAAGCCGCACGCGCCAGAAGACGTTGTTTGGCAGTGGCCAACGAATTCCCTCGGCAAAGTTCGTGAACGTGGCCCGTGCGAACTGCGCGTTCTGGGCGATGCGAAGTTGCGGCTGCGCGAGTAGCTGCTCGCGCAGGTCGCGGAGCTCGCCACCGCTCAGCGATGCAAGCTCGGGAAGCTCCGCAAGCTGCGTCCGTGCGCGCGCCGCGCCGCCGCTGAAGAAGAGTGCCTGGACCACCCAGAGGCCGCCGTCGCCGGTGATGACGGCAACAAACGCCTCGGTGTTCTGGGCCCGAAAGGCGCGCATCGCTTGGCTGCGACCGTCGAAGGTGAAGGTGGCCGTACCGTCGATGGGCGTCATGGCGTCCGCGTAGCCGGCCCAGACCGTGTCCGCCTGCCCGTCGATCGGCGTGCTTTGCACCTGCAGACGGGTCGCGAAGAGCGCCGTATCGCCGGTGGAGAGCACGAACTCCTGACCTTCGTCACGGTCTTCCTGAAACACCCAAGGGCCGCCGCTCCGCACACGAAGGCGAAGGACGGCGCTCTCAAAGACGCCGTCGTTCAGGCGCCAGCCCGGTCCGCTTGCACTCTCAAGTGGCTCCGGCGGTGGAGCGTTCGGCGTTGCGCCCTCACCGGCGCGCTCCGGCTCGTAGCTTTCGAGCGCCGAAGGCGCGGGCGAAGCGCTTCCGCAGGCCGCGGCGAGCAGGAGCGCGGCGATGGGCGGCGGGCGCGTCACGACGTCGCGAGACCGCTGCGAACGAGCAGGGCTTGAAGGTCCGGCTCGCGTCCCATGAAACGCTCGTAGAGTGCCTCCGGGTCGTCGCTATCGCCCTTCGAAAGCAGGGCCTCGCGAAAAGCCTTGCCGACCTTTGCGCTGACGACCCCATCGCTTGCGAAGGCCGTGAAGGCGTCCGCATCGAGCACCTCGGCCCACTTGTAGCTGTAGTAGGCAGCGGCGTAGCCAACGGGGCTCGAGAACAGGTGGCTAAACGCGCAAATCATGCCGTAGTCGTCGGGAAGCGCCGTCGTGGCGTGTTCGGCCAGCACATCCCGCGCCATCACGAACGCCCGATCGCCGGCACCTTCGCCGAAGTCCGCAAACTCGCGGTGCAGGCGCAGGTCGACGTTCGCGAAGCCAAGCTGGCGCATTTGGGCCGTGGCGGCACGGTACGTGCGCGCGGCGCGCATCTTCTCGAAGAGCGCGTCGGGAATCGCATCGCCGGTGTCGACGTGGCGTGCGAACTGATCGAGGCTCGTCCGCTCCCAGCAGAAGTTCTCCATGATCTGCGAGGGAAGCTCCACGAAGTCCCAAGCGACGTTCGTGCCACCGAGCGAACGCAGGGGCACGTCGCTGAGGGCGTGGTGCAGCAGATGACCAAACTCGTGAAAGAGCGTTTCGACTTCGCGGTGCGTGAGGAGGGCGGCCTTGTTGCCGATAGGCGGGGTCACGTTGGCGCAAAAGAGGCCGACGTGCGGTTGGTCGCCGAGCCCGTAGATGAAGGCGTTCATCCACGCGCCGCCACGCTTTCCCTTTCGCGGAAAGAGGTCCACGAAGAAGGTGCAGAGCAGGCGCTCCCCTTCGTAGATCCCGTAGCAGTCGACGGACTCATGCCAGCCTTCGGCTTCGTAGGGCGCAATGCGCACGCCGTACAGCGACTGCACGAGCTCGAAGAGCCCGCCGAGCACGCCCGGAACGGAGAAGTAGGGACGCAGCGCTTCGTCGTCGAAGTCGAAGCGTTCCTTGCGAAGGCGCTCGGCGTAGAAAGCGACGTCCCAAGGCGCCATGCCGCCGTCTACCTTCGCGAAGGATTCGAGCTCGCTCGTCTCGCGCATGAACGCCTCGTGCGTACGCTGGCGCAGGTCGTCCACGAACGCGAAGGCCCGGTCGCCGTTCTTGGCCATGCGGTCCTTCAAGATGAAGTCGGCGAAGTCGTCGAAGCCCAGCAGCGCGGCCTTCTCGCGCCGCAGTCGAAGGATGTCGGCGATGAGATTCCGGTTGTCGCGCTCGCCCTTCGTGGCGCGCGTGTTGTAGGCGCGCCACATCGTTTCGCGAAGCGGCCGATCCTCCAGGTAGGTCATCGCCGCGATGTAGCTGGGCGCCTGCAGCGTGAAGAGCCAGCCGCTCTTGTCTTTCGCCCTGGCGGCAGCTTCGGCCGCCGCCTTAGCGCCGTCCGGTAAACCCGCGAGACGGCCTTCGTCCTCGACGAGTAGCTCAAACTCATCCGTCTCCGCCAGCACGTTCTGGGTGAAGCGCGTCGTCGCCTGGGCCAGGTCCTTGGCGATCTGCTGCAGCTTGCCTTTGCCCTCGTCGTTGAGGTCGGCGCCGTTCTTCTTGAAGGCGTCGAGGGACTTCTTCAAAAAGCGCGCTCGAAGCGGTGGCTGCTTTGAGCCTTCTTCGCTCTCGGCGTAGCTGCTCAGTGCGGCATACAGCTTCGGCCGCAGGGCGATCGTGGCGTAGAAGGCGCTCGCGAGCAGCTGCGCTTGCTCGTGCGCTTGACGGAGCTCCGGGGTGCTCACTACGGACTCCAAATGGCTTACGAGCGTCATCGCCAAGTCGAGCTCGTCGCTCGCCCCTTCATAGGCAGCAACGGTGTTTTCGTAGCTGCGGGCGTCGGCGCATTCTTCGACCGCGTCGAGCGCGGCATTGGCCTTCGCGATGAGCGCTTCGACCGCCGGAACGACGTGCGCGGGCTCGACGGCGGCAAAGGGAAGGGCGGCGGCCCGGTGTGCGTCGCCCTCATCAGGGTTGAGGGCGAGGAGCGGATTCGATTCGGCCATGCGGCGCACTATAGTGCTCGCGCGTGTCGGGTCGAATGGGCGCGCCGCCTTTCGTGGCTCGACGCCCTGCTCCCTGCATCCGGCTTCCGGCGTCGTGCGTCTCCCTGTGCGCGCCGTGCGTCCCGCTTTACGCGCCCTGCGTGCGTCTGCTTTGCACGTCGTGCGTCCTGCTTTGCGCGTCGCGCGTGCCGCCTTCAGCGTCGTGCATCGCGCATCGCGCGTCGCGCTTTCCGCGTCCCGCGTTCGCTCCCGCGTTCCGCGTTCGTACGTCCGCTTTCGGCTTGCTACGCGCCCTGCCTCCTATTCCCCCTTCTCCGAGAACGGCATGGGGCCTTAAAGCGCCTGCACATGCTCGGCGTCGAGGCGGTAGAGGCTGGTGACGAAGCCTTCGTCGAGCTCTTCGCCGACTTCGAAGCGCCCGTACACCCGGACTGGACGCCCCTCGACGCGGCCGGCGTTCGGCGCGCGTACGACAATCGCTTCGTTCACTTCGGGGGGAGCACCGAAACAGCAGCTCCAAAGCGACTGAACCAGCAGGTAGTGCGTGTCGTCGAGCTCCACCAGGTAGCCGGCGAGCATCACGTTGACGCCGTCTAGGGCGTGCACGTCATCCGGGATCGGACCGGACTGAATGTAGTCAAAGGAGGTGAGCGTGGCCCAGTCGGCGCTCGTCCAATCCCCTTCGATCTCCTCGACCTCGGTGGCGATGACTTGACCGCCTAGGGCCTGAATGATTTGGCGAGCCTTCATCCGCGCGGCATTTTCGATCGCCGACGCCTGCATCTCGCTCTCGGCCATGCCCTCTGTGGGGTTTTCACCCGCCTGCGTAGCGATTTCGTCCATCAGTCGACTGATCTCTTGGCGTCGCGTGCGTTCATCGCCGAGTTGTTGCGATTCGAAGAGGGCCATCAGCGTGCGGCGCGCTTCCTCGGGCGTACGGCCGGCCGGGTCGTGGGCGCCGCGAACGATGGCTTCGATTTCGCGGGCGAGGTCGTCCTCGAAGTTGGTCTGCCGGTCGGCCCGAAATACCCCGGGCGCAAAACCCCCGGTCGGACTCCCGGACTCGTACCAGATCGGAGCCGTGACCACGGCGCCCAGCAGGATGAGCACCGTTCCGCGCATGATCGAGTCGATCAGGCCCTTTTGCGGCGGTTCTTCCTGGCTCGCGTGTGATGCGCTCTCGCTCTCCATACCTGGTTTGTTCAGTGACTTCGGTGCCGCGTCAACCGCTGGGCTCACCCGGGGGAAGGGCAAGAGACGGGCCTCGAGGTTCGTGTAGCCATCGCCCTCTCCGTCGCCGCGAAGGCCCTTGGGGAGCTCAGGGCGGCGCTCGTTTCGTCGAGCCGGGGCCAGCGGCCCGCGCGGATGCCCGCGAAGCTGCGCAGGCGGAACCCTCGGTTTTTTGGCAACGAACGGCGCCAAGCGGCGCTATGCTCGAGGGACGCCGAGTTTGTTTCGGCGCCCCGTCGTTGGCTGAGGTCTCCGTTGAGGTGTGTGCTCTGCTCACTGTTCATGATTTGGCTAGGCGCGTGCGGGGCCCGTACGGAGCTGGACGAGTCGCGGGCGCCAGAAACCGCACCGGAGCCACAAGACGCGAGCGCTGAGGTCCGCGAGCGGGCCGACGGCGAAACCGCGCCCCCGGATTTAAGCGTGGAGCCAAACCCCCGGGACCGAAACGTACCGGATGGGGTCGCGCCTGACTGTACACCCTTCACGGCGCAGGCGGAGCTCGCGGACTTGGATCTCTTCTTCTTGGTGGATAGCTCCCTATCGATGGCCAACGCGACCGCGTCCGGAGTGTCGAAGGCACGCGCACTCGCCATCGCTCTGGGTGATTTCGTTTCGAGCCCGAGCTCCGAAGGTGTTGCGGCGGGACTGAGCTTCTTCCCGATCGACCCG
>JBCCRV010000168.1:0-11931 GCA_039201085.1 Myxococcota bacterium
CGCGCCCGCATGGCGCACCGTTCGCATCGACCTCGATGCGCCGATGCAAGAAGGACAAACCGTCGACACCCTTCCCCTTCGCTCGGCGGCGAACTCGCCGGTTCAGTTCGGTACGGAGAGCTACGATTCGGTCACCGCGGCGGATTTCGGTTCGACGACCGTCTATCGCTATGACCTTTCGCCCGGGCCGGAGGTGGGCATCACCTTTCCCGGCGTGCAGCTCGGCTTGATTCGGCTCGAGTGAAGCGGCGGTCCCTCACGCGTTTCGAACGCTCATCGATCGCGAAAGAGGAAGCACGGCACGATGGACCAGAAAACGAGCGCAACGAAGTAGGCCCGCTCGGGAATCGCACCGAAGGCATTCGCCGCAATCGTTCCACCCACCATGACCACATGGGCCAAGACGGACCATAGGAGGCTTGCTGCGATGCGCCTCCGGCGCTCCGGCGTACCGTCGTAGTAGCGCCGATAAACGAGCAGACAGACCGGCGCAAAGACGACGATGGACGTTACAAGGCCCGGGTTGTAGCTGCGCGTCGCAACGGCGGCGAGCACGTGCGTGACCGCGTTGAACAGCGCGATGGCCGCCATTGCGAGGGCCGGAAAGGCATGGCGGTCGGAACGCACGATCGCCAGCGCTCCGACGAGCCATACCAGCGAAGTGTTGATGACGAAGATGCCCTCACGGGACAGCACCTCCGTTTCGTCCAGGCCAAGCGCTCCCTGCAGCAGTGCGTTCACCGTGTCGTAGAACGCATATGGATTTCCGAACGCGTCGATCCAATGCTCCTCAAACTGATGAGCGATGTACGCGACGAGCAGGAGCGCCGAGGCCACCGGTAGATCCCCAATGGACCACCGTGCTTCGGGCGCTTGGCCCGTCGCCATCGCCAGCAGAAGGAGCGGCGCAAAGAAGACACCGACTTTCATCCAGTGCTCGACGAGAAACGGCGTCTGGCCGAGCGGAACCCAGAGAAGCGCAAAGAACGCGACGAGCCCGAACCACTGGACATGGCGGGCTTGTATGTTCCCGGCGCTCGTCGAGCTCATGGGGCTTCAATCTCCGTCGCGGGCTTCGTCCAAAGCGCGCTGCAGACGATCGTGGTCCTGGTGCGACAGATTCGATTCCACCACCGTACCGCCATAGCTCTGGATCCTCTCGAGGACGCGATCCGGCGTCGCCGACCGGGCGAGTACGAAGAGCGCCGACGCGTCCTCGGACAGTTCGTTCGCGATGATCTTCATCATGTCGTCGCTGATTCCCACGTCGGTCAGCGCGCCTCGTACGGCCCCGGCGGCGGCACCAACGCCCGCGCCGAGGAGTGGGTTCATAAAGAGCAAGCCGATGAGCGTTCCCCAAAGCCCGCCTTGGGCCGCACCGGTGGCGGTGAGGTTGACGGGCTGGTCCAGCTTGACCTTGCCCTTCGAGTTCTTGGTCGCGACAACCGCGTCCTCGAGATCGATGAGATACTCGGCCTGGAGCTTAATCAGCTCAAGGCGCACTTCGGCGGCACGGAAGCGGTCGGGATAACAAACGGCGATGAACTTGCTCATGGGGAGTCTCCTCTAATGGTCGGTTGGCAAGATTCGAAGTGAAACCCTGCGAACTCACACGGCGCTGGCTCGATTCGGCACCCCGTCGCCGCCTGAGGCGGCGGTCATCGCTACGTAGCGTGCCCACGGCCGCGCACATCGGCGCCTCGTCGGCCACCCGCGAGCACAGCGTCGCGAACGGCGCTGAATACCCGCATCGTATCGAGCGCCCCTTAGACAAAGACTTTGGTCGCTACAGCGCCTAGGGGGTGCGGCGCATAGAAGCGTCATCGCACGCAAGATGACTCGGCACGAACGCGTCCGTGCCCAAAGAAGACCGCCCGTCATGGCCGCACCCAACGCTATGATGACCGTCACCACGTCTCGTGGGAGATAACGGCATCGAGAAGCTAGGCGTCAACGGACACCAACCGACCATCGCATGTCGGATTTTGTTACGCTCACGGGTCCGACTTCCCGGCTGATTATTCAGTGGCGAAGCGGACACTGGCCGCCGGCATCGAGGCAACATGACATATCCCGCCCGCCGGTCCTTCGGGAACGATTGGCGCCTCGACGGGCCCCGCGTTTTCCCTGCCCTGACCGCCACCATTTAAACCCCTCAATAGGACAATTGCCGACGTGCGCTTGGCGCTGCCGTTGTCCTGCGCTCTTATTTTTGAAGGATGGTGTTGTTTTGGACCCGGCTGAATGACTGCTGAGGGTGAAGAACCCGCCGTCGCTTCCAGCGTCGTCGCCGCGATGATTCGCGCGGCCACCCATCGCTTGCCGCAGACGGATCTTCTTTCCGTGCTGGGAAGCACTCCCGACGATCTTGAAACATATGGCCCTCATGTATCCGCAAGCGCAGTCATCCGACTCTGGAAACGCATGGGCGAGGCCCTCCCGGAGGTTCCCCTCGGCCTTGCTGTCGAGCGCGCGAGCACGGGCGGTTTCGGCGCCGCGGGCTACCTCGCCCGCAACGTCGGCACGGGACGCGAAGCCCTCAACGCCGTCGTGGAGTTCACGCGCACCATCTCCACCCACGTGGTGTTCGAGATGGCCACGTCAGCTCGAGGCGACGTGCGCATCCGGTACGGACACTTGCCGCACATCGAACGGCTCGCGCATCCCGTAGACCTCGGCTTGGCGCAACTGGTGAGCCTAAGCGTGGGTGGCGGCGATGGTGTTCGGAGTCTCAGCCTTAAACATCGCCCGTTCGGAAACGTCGACGCCTACCGAGCGCGCTTCGGCGAAGACATCCAATTCGAAAGGGAGGAGAACGAGGTTTGGTTTTCGGCGGAGGCACTCGATCGTCGCCGCGCAAAGGCGGACCCCGAACTTGCCGACTACCTGCGCCAGCAGCTGCATCGACACCTCAAACGAATCGACGGTCCGCCCCCTCCCAAGATGAGGTTCTCCGAGCAGCTGACGCAGGCCATTCGCCGAGCCGCGGAACAGCGCGACTATCGGGTCTACACCGTCGCCTGCGAGCTTGGGATCAGCGAACGTCAGCTTCAGCGGCTCGCGAGGCGATACGATCTCAAGCCCCGTGAGATGGTCGAAGAGAGCAGACGTAGAGCCGCCCAGGAAGCGCTTCAGGATACGTCGCTCTCAGTGGAGGCGGTGGCACAAGAACTCGACTATTCCGATGCGCGTTCGTTCACTCGTGCGTTTAAACGTTGGACGGGCCTAACGCCGGCTGGCTGGCGAAAGGCGCGTTTCGAGTGAGAACGCTTCGGGCGTTGCTAACTGACCCAAGGCTTCGTCAGGACTCCGTTCCACGAGTTGTACAGGTAGCCGCGCGTCGCGTCTTGGAGCGCCCCCTGAACCTCCATCAGCGTGTTGATCTCGTCGAGCGCGGCGTCGAGATCCGCGATCCCGATTTCGAACTTCGCGTTGCATGCGTTCATTTCGCTCGCGTGTTCGGTGCCCGAACCGATCTTCGCGGCTTCGGCCTGCACACTCGGCCCTGCCATGTGAACCACCGTAAAGCTCGGTCCCCCCTCGCGAGAAAGAACGATCCGCGCACCCTCACGGGTAACCGGAAAACGCTGCGCGATCAGCGCCTGCTCCAACGCATCCAGATTGCTGTTTTCTTCGCGAAAGAAGACCGTGGAAACCGCCTTTGCCATGCGGCCGAGGATCGGAGAACGAATGCCAATTGGCAACAGGGTACCTCGCAAATTAGCGCCCATCGGGTGCGCACATAAAAAAGGGGCGCACCTTCCGGTACGCCCCCTTTCCTCACCAGAAAATCGAAACTCGATTTTCTATTTCTTGTTCGCTTCGCGCTCTTCGACTTCCTTGCGGACCTGCTCGACCACGTTCGCCGGGACCGGCGCGTAGTGGCTGAACTCCATCGAGAACTGGCCGCGGCCCGAGGTCGTGGAGCGAAGGTCGCCGATGTAGCCGAACATGCTCGAGAGGGGCACGTCCGCCTTGATGCGCACGCTCGTCGGGCCGGGCTCCTGGCTCTTGATCATGCCGCGGCGGCGGTTGAGGTCGCCGATGACGTCACCGACGTTCGCGTCGGGCACGAAGACGTCGACCTTCATGATGGGCTCAAGGAGCTGGGGCTTGCACTTCGGCAGGGTCTGCCGGTACGCGGCCTTGGCGGCGGCCTCGAAGGCCATCTGGCTCGAGTCCACGGCGTGAAAGCCGCCGTCCTTGAGCGTGACCTTGAAGTCGAGGAGCGGGAAACCAAGAAGCGGACCCTTGTCCATGAGCATCTTGAAGCCCTTCTCGACCGAGGGGATGTACTCCTTGGGCACGTTACCGCCGACGATCTTCGACTCAAAGACGAAGCCCTCCCCGGACTCGCCGGGCTCGACGGTGTAGTCGATCTTCGCGTACTGACCGCTACCACCGGTCTGCTTCTTGTGCGTGTAGACGTCGTCGACGGCCTTGGTGATCGTCTCGCGGTACGCAACCTGCGGCTTGCCCACGTCGGCTTCGACGCCGTGCGTGCGCTTCAGGATGTCGACCTTGATGTCGAGGTGAAGCTCGCCCATGCCCTTGAGAATGGTCTCGCCGGACTCCTGATCGACCTCGGCGTGAAAGGACGGATCCTCCGCCACCATCTTGCCGAGGGCGTTGCCGAGCTTCTCGCTGTTGGCCTTGTCGCGCGGAATGATCGCCATCGAGATGACGGGATCGGGGAAGACCATCGGCTCGAGGGTGGCCGGGTTCTTCTGGTCCGCGAGCGTGTGGCCCGTGCGCACGTTCTTCATGCCCACGACGGCGATGATGTCGCCGGCCTTCGCCTGCTCGATCATGTTGCGGTCGTCGGCGTGCATCTCGACCATGCGGCCGATGCGCTCGGTCTTGCCCGTCGCCGTGTTCAAGAGCGTGTCGCCCTTGTTGATCGTGCCCGAGTAGACGCGAATGAAGGTCAGGGCGCCGAACTTGTCGTCCATGATCTTGAAGGCCAGCGCGCGCACGGGACGCTCGGCGTCCACGATGGCGAACTCGCCCGTCTCGTTGCCCTCGAGGTCGACCTCGGGCTGCGGGTTCACCTCCGTCGGCGAGGGCAGGGAGTCGTCGACGGCGTCGAGCACGTTCTGCACGCCCTTGTTCTTGAAGGAGCTGCCGCAGTAGGTCGGGAAGAAGGTAAGCTCGCGCGTGCCCTTGCGGATGAGGCGCTTGAGGGTCTCGACGTCGGGCATGTTGCCCTCGAAGAACTGCTCGAGCACTTCGTCGTCCTGCTCGACGGCGGCTTCGATGAGCTCGTTGCGGTACTTCTCGACGTCCGCCTTCATGTCTTCGGGAACTTCCTGGATCTCGAAGTTCTCGGGCTTGCCCGTATCGTCCCAAACGATGGCCTTCTCTTCGATGAGGTCGACGACGCCCACGAAGTCCGCCTCGCGGCCGATGGGAAGCACCATGACGAGGGGCTTGGCGCCGAGCACGTTCTTGATCTGGTCGACGACGCGGTAGAAGTCGGCGCCGAGGCGGTCGAGCTTGTTCACGTAGATGATGCGCGCGACCTTCGACTCGTTGGCGTAGCGCCAGTTCGTCTCCGACTGGGGCTCAACGCCACCGCTGCCGCAAAAGACGCCGACGCCGCCGTCGAGCACCTTGAGCGAGCGGTACACCTCAATGGTGAAATCGACGTGGCCGGGGGTGTCGATGATGTTGAGGCGGTGGTCCTTCCAAAAGCAGGTCGTGGCGGCGGACTGAATCGTGATGCCGCGCTCCTGCTCCTGGTCCATGAAGTCCGTCGTGGCAGCGCCATCGTGCACCTCACCGATTTTATGAATCTTTCCGGTAAGTTTCAGGATTCGCTCGGTGGTGGTGGTCTTGCCGGCGTCGACGTGCGCGAAGATGCCGATGTTGCGGTATTTGCTCAGTTCCATGACGTATTCCTTGGAGGTCGCCTCGGCGCTCTCGGCCGGGCCCCGGCTACCTAACCAAGGCGGGGCCCCGCGGCAAGCCATTCGAGCAAAAAGCGCCCATTATCTGGCAGCTAGAGAGCTGGCCAGCAATGCCGCCCGGCGATTTACGCCGAGAGCGCGACGGATGGAGCGTCCGAATCCGCAGCACCCCTATGAAGATAGGGGCCCAGGTTTGGATGGCTGCAAGCGCCGTGCTGTCGTCGCAAAGCGACGACGCGGCATTGCTGGTCAGGTCTCTAGGCCCGGCTCGGCGCGGGCTCGGCGCCAAAACGCCCGTTAGGACATGCGCACGCCGGGTACGAACTCGCCGCGAGCAGCGCGCTCCACCGTCGTACGGATGCGCTTCGCGCGCGTTGCCTCGGTCTTCGCGAGCTTGATCCAGCGAAGGGTGAAGCGCTGAGCCGAGGGTGGAAAGCCTTCAAAGGCCCGCTTTGCCTCGGGCTCCTTCGCCAGCGCCGTTTGAAGGTCGTTAGGCGCAATCAGAGCATCGACGTCGTCCATGAAGTTCCAGAGGCCCGCTGTCTTGCTGCGCTCGATAGCTTCAAGGCCCGGCTCTCGCATCCGTCCGTCTTCGATAAGGCGAGCGGCTCGCTCCTTGTATGTACGCGCCCAGTGCTGAACGCGCCGTTTAGAAATCAGCTGCATCGTACGTGCTGCGTCGAGCTTGCGGCGCACACCGTCGATCCATCCAAAGGCGATGAGCGCGTCGAGCACTTCGTCGCGCGACACGTAGCGATCGCGATCGGCGGCTTTGTAGGTCACGAGCCAGACGCTCTCGTCCTGGTGATGGTGCTGCGTTAGCCAGTCGATGAGCTCGTCTGTCGACATCACTTCTACCCGATCGAAGCTCTCGGTTTTGATCGCCGCCATGGGGTTCAGCCCGCATGCACCGTAGAGTAGGCGCGGAGGAACACGTCCACGGCGGCCCGGGCGATGCGGTCGACCTCCGCTGGCTCGGCTTCCTTCTCTTGAAAGAATACGTGGCGGAGGAAGAGGTCGGTTTTGCAGAGCTGCTCGAAGTGGCTCGCCGCAAGTCCGACGTCGTCGATGGCGAGTTCCGCGCGGTCCTTGGCGCGCTGCAGGACCGCGCGAATGCGTCGATGGCCGAGCATGGGCCCCGCTTCGTAGAACGCGTCGGCGAGCTCGGGAAAGCGGGCCCCTTCGGCAACCACCAGGCGAAAGACCGCCATGGGCTCTTCGGACGTCAGAAGGAGCACGAAGTTGTGCGCGATGTGGGCCAGCGCCTCCTTCAATGGCGTTTCTTCGGGCAGCTCAAAGACGCGCTTCGAATGCACGCGGCAGGCTTCCGTGACGTAGGCGCGAAAGAGTGCGCGTTTGTCTGGAAAATACTTGTAGACGGTCGCCTTGGAGACGCCAGCGCGGCGCGCGATCTCGTCCGTCGAAGCGCCTTCGAAGCCGTGGTGAAGAAAAGCTTCGCCGGCGCCCTTGAGGATCTGCTGCTCCTTTGGGGAGATGGGTGTGGCAACGTCGTTCATGGGGCAGTGCGAATGCGGAAGAATAGCGCATAGAGCACGGGAACGACGCCCAACGTAAAGACCGTGCCCAGCGCGAGGCCAAAGGCAATGGCGGCGGACATGCCGCTGAAGAGCACGTCGCGGCCAATGATCAGGGGCAGGAGCCCGAGAATGGTGGTGACCGTCGTCATGAGAATGGGGCGAAGTCGGCGCGTGCAAGCCGCGACGATGGCTTCGTACGGCTCGACGCCTTCTTGCTCTCGCTCGATCTCGATGCGGTCCACGAGCACGATCGCATTGTTGATGATGATGCCCGCCAGCGAATAGAGGCCGAGAATGACCATGAAGCCGAAGGTCTCTTTCACCACGAGCAGGCCCACCACGGCGCCGACAAAGACGAGCGGAATCGTGAGCAAGATGACCCCGGCCCGACGGAACGAGTTGAACTGGGCGACGAGCAGCACGACGATCAGCGCCAAGCAGAGCGGTACGTTCGTGCTCAGCGCCGCTTGGCCCTCAAGCGACTCCGCGATCACGCCGTCCACGACGAGCGTATGGCCCGCCGGCAACTCCGTCTCGAGGGCATCGAGCTGGGCCTGCACACGCGGCAGCATGTCCTCGGCAGCCATCAGGGTGTTGAGGCCCTCGACGGCGACGGTGCGAACCATGTTTTCGCGCTGAATGCGCCCCAGTCGACTCCCGTGGCGTACTTCGGCCACTTGGGCGAGAGAAACGACGCCTTCCGGACCTTCAATGGCCAGCGCTTCGAAGTGTTCGGGACTGGTGCGAAGGCCTGCTTCGGAGCGAAGCACGATCGGAACGATGTCGTCGCCCTCACGCAGGGCAGAAATCGGCTCGCCCACCAGGTGTGCGCGCAGCGTACGCGCTACGGCGGCGCTCGTGACGCCGGCGCGGCGAGCGCTCGTTTGGTCCACGTCGACGATGAGCCGCGGGCGCGTCGACTCCCAGCTATGGTGCACGTCGATGGTGCCTTCGACGTCGCGAAAGATCGCTTCCACCCTCTCGGCCGTGTCCAGCAGAACGCCGGCGTCCGGACCGCGGACCTGAACTTCCAAAATGCGCGAGTCGCTGGGGCCGAGGAACATGGTGGTGACGCGCGCTTCCACGTCGTCGTAGCCCGTGACGAGGAGCTCGCGAAACCCCTGCACGACGTCGTCCTTGTGCGCGCCGTCGTGCACGTTGAGGACGACGAAGGCCTTGTTTGGCGCCGGATCGATGGGGGTCAGCGAGAGCACGAAGCGCGGGCCGCCAAAGCCGACGTAGGCCACGTAGTCGTCGACGTGCGCCATGAAGTCGGCGTTCTCAAGGTCCGCCATGATCGAACGAAGGCGCGCGTCCGTCGTCTCCATCGACGCGTCCGTGGGCAGATCGATGTAGGCGAGCACTTCGCGCCGATCCGAATCGGGAAAGAACTTCTTGGGCACGATTTGCATCGCCGCGCCCGCGCCCATGAAGAGCGCGAGGATGACGGCGCCAAAGATGAGCCGATGGCCCATGACCCAGCGAAGAACGCGCTCGTAGCCGTGACCGAGACGCTGAAAGGCCCGTTCGGCGCGCCCCGCTTCCGCCGTGCCGTCGCCGATGAAAAGGTAGCAAAGCACCGGCGTCACGGTGAGCGCGATGAACCAAGAGGCCGTCAGCGAAATCAGAATGACCAGGCTAATCGAGCGCGTGTACTCGCCCGACGCGTGCTCCGCGAGCATCAAGGGCATGAAGAAGAGCACGGTGGTCGCCGTGCTCGAAAGGAGCGGAAGCGCGAGTTCGCGGCCCGTCTCCACCATCGCATTCCAACGGTCGGCGCCGGCCGCCATGCGGGTCTTGAAGTCCTCCGCGATCACGACCCCGTTATCCACGAGCAGACCAAGGGCGATGACCAAGGTCGCAAGGCTCATGCGCTCCAGCGGCATCTCCGTCGCGCCCATCACGGCCAAGGTGATCAGCATCACCACCGGCACAATCGCGCCCACGATGAGCCCCGTGCGCACGCCTAGGAAGAGGATCACCACGCCCAGCACGATCGCGAGGGTTTGGCCGACGTTCAGCGTGACGCCGTGCACCGCTTCTTCGACGGGCTCGGCTTGGTAGGAAATGAGCGACAGCTCCAGGCCCGCCGGCAGCTCCTGGCGGACTTCGTCCATCGCGGCGCGCATGGCGGGCGCGTAGTCCAGCACGCGGTAACCCTCGAGCATGCTCACGGCGAGGGTGATCGACGGCTCGCCGTTGTAGTAGGACGTCGGCGCCATCGGATCGGCGACGCCGCGCCGCACGGTCGCGACTTCTGAAAGGGGCAGGAGCGCACCGGACGCGGT
Source organism: Myxococcota bacterium (assembly GCA_039201085.1). Taxonomy (GTDB): domain Bacteria; phylum Myxococcota_A; class Polyangia; order Polyangiales; family Houyiibacteriaceae; genus JBCCRV01. The sequence continues at coordinate 9,736 of JBCCRV010000168.1, forward strand.
TTGCACGAGCACTTCGCGCACCGCGCGCACGCTCGGCAGGTCGCCGCTCGTTTCGACGGCAAAGGTGCGCGCGTCGAGCGTGAGCTCGCCGACGGGCACCTCGATGTTCTGCTGCGAGAGGGCCGTCGCGATCGCCGCGCGCGAAAGGCCCGTGGCGGCGAGGCGTGCCGGGTCGACTTCCACGTACACGCGTTCAGGCTGCACGCCAGCGAGCTCGATCTTCTTGGTTCCGGGAACGTGAAAGAGCTGGTCGCGCACGGCCTTGGCGGCGTCGAAGAGCTCGCCCGGGCTGAACTGGGGACCGGTGAGCGCCGCGGTGATCACGGCGACGTCGCCAAAGTCGTCGTTGATGTCGGGCGGCGGCGTGCCCTCCGGGAGGGCGGACTGCACGTCCGAGATTCGCTCGCGCACCTCTCGCCAAATACCGTCGAGGTCGAAGAAACGGTCGTCGACCTTCACGTGAAGGATCGACTGCCCTTCGGTGGAAAAACTCGACACCTCATCGACTTCCGGCACTTCACGCACGGCCTCTTCCAGGGTGGTGGTGATGAGCGCTTCCACGCGCTCGGCGGGCATGCCCGGAAAGCGGGTGGTGACGATCGCTTCGCGAATGAGGATCGGCGGGTCCTCGAGGGCCGGCAGCGAGAAGTAGCTGAAGGCGCCGAAGAGCATCAGCGCGCTGACGATCATCATCACGACGCGCCGGTAGCGGAAGGCCACGCGGCTGATGCTGAAGGTCATGGCGTGGCCGCCGAGAGAAGCGCGCCGCGTACGCGTACGGGCTGGCCCTCGCTCAAAAAGGCGAGACCGCGGCGAACGATCGTTTCGTCACCGCGGAGGCCTTGAAGCACGCGCGGCGATGCGCCGGGCGCCAGCTCGACACCCCGGCGGCGCACGATGCCGTCCTCCACGACGTAGACGAATGCTCCACCTTCGGCGCCTCGGCCGAAGGCCGTGGGGGGAATCGCGTAGCCGCGGTCTGGATCCCGTAGCTGCACGTCCACCTCGGCAGTTGCGCCCGAGCGAACAACGGCGCCGGAGCCAACGACGTCGGCGTCATCAAACTCGAAGCGAACCTCGTACGTTCCATCGTTCGACGCTTCCGAGGCCGTGGAAACGTGACGCGTTCCGACCGAGCGACCGCTTGCGACGATGCGCGCCTGATGCACCGCGCTTTCATCAAGACGGTCGACGAGGCGCTCGGGAACGTGCACGCGAATCTCCTTCGTGCCCTCCCCCACCAGGAAGAAGGCCGGCACGCCCGGGGCCACGCTCTGCCCGGGTTCGATCGAGCGGTCGCCGATCAATCCGGCGTAGGGCGCGCGAAGGGACCCGTCCCGAAGCTGCTCGCGGGAAAGGGCGAGGGACGAACGGGCCATATCGACCCGCGAGCGGCCGACTTCCAGCGCCGCTAGGGCCGCATCAAGGTCCGCCTGCGAGGCCGCCCCGGAACCGACGAGGTTTGAAAAGCGTGCATGGCGGCGCTCCGCGTCGGCGAGGGACGCCTGGGCTGAACGCAGCTCGGCAGCCCGCGCCGTCTGAGCGAGCCGAAGCGAGCGTCTCTCGAGGCGGGCGAGCACCTGCCCTTCGTCGACGCGCTCGCCTTGTAGAACGAGCACATCTTCGACCACGCCGCCCACTTCAAAGGCGACGGTGGACGAAAGACGCGCGCGCACACGGCCGGGCAGCGGCATGGATGCGCGTTCGGCAGGCTGAACCTGAAGCGTCTCCACCACCCGAGCGGGCTCGGGAACGGACGCTCTTGACGAAGCACAGGCGGAAAGCAGCAGTGCGATCATGATCGGGGGCCTCATGGGGTGGATCTCCGGTTGGGGCGGCGCACCCAAGCGCACCGCAAAACTAAACTGTTCGGTTTAGAACTGAACGGTTCAGTTCTGGCTCACAGCGCAGACCGGTCAAGGGGCAAAGGACCGCACCCCGCGCAACCCGTGCTGAGGCGGACCGCCACGGTCCGGAGTCGATGGCAAAAGCGCCGTGCACGCTGAGAGTCCAGGGGCCGAGCTCCTTCGCAAAACGCAGAAAACCCCCGGGAAATTCGGAGGTTTTCTGGCGATCGAAGCTTTCGGCGCCATCGGAGGCGGACTAGGCGTGTCTTCAAACTCACGCGTGTGGATGCGTGGTCCGCTCGTCGGAGTGTTTGGGTCGGTGAGGCGAAGGACTCCCCGGCGGATTTCA
>JBCCRV010000169.1:0-11903 GCA_039201085.1 Myxococcota bacterium
CGCGCCTCTTCCCATCTGCCCGGCCACCACGATTCGTGGCGCGAAAGTGGCGAATCGAGCCGTTACGTCGCCGGTCTAGCGCGTCGTCATGTCGGGCCGGGACCACCAGCCCGCGCCGGGTGGCAAGAGGGCGCGAAAATCGCCCTCCACAACGACCGTATTTGTGGGCGTTTCCACAAGCTCAACGCGTGCGACCTGGAGCGGTAGGCCTTCGTCGTCCATGATCGCTTGGCACTTGCTCGCCAGAAGCGCAGCCAGCAGCTCGGTGGTGGGATCGCCGGGCGTCACGACGAGGCGCCAGTCGGGAAAGTGCGTGTCCGCCAGCGCAAGCAATGGGTCGCGACTGGACAGCTGCAACGCGTGGTCGAGGTGGTCATCGACAAACCGGTGCCAGCGACGTTTGGCGGCGGCGAACTCGACGACCATATTGGCGTCTCCGTCTAGCGCGAGCTCACCCGAGGCGAGCTCGACGGACACGAACTCGTTGTGGCCATGGGGCGTCGCGCAAAGCTGGCTCAGACCGCTTGTCAGTCGGTGCGCCATCGCAAAGCGGCGCGTGAATCGCAGGCGGAAGCCCATCGGGCCAGGCTTAGCCCCAGCGCATGCGAGCGTCTACTCGGTCGTGCGAGGGCCGTGCGGCACGATGAACACGGGTCGGGCCGAAACCACGTTCGGGCGCGCCGGACGACCGCATACGATGCCGCCCGGCGTGCCGTCATGCGCTTCGATTTCCCGCGGAAAATACGGCGCAAGGGTGGGCTCGCCCTGGGTGCCGCACCGGCGGATCACGCATGAATGGCTTACGGGCGGGCGTGACGACGATAAATGCAAGTTCGTTGCACTTCGTCCCAATCGCCGTATCCCCGGCGGCGAGCGGGGCCCCCAAACACTGGGATCAGCCGACCAACTCTGATACACCAACTCTCAGGAACGCCCGTGTCGGATTTTTGGATACGTTTTTGGGGCACACGAGGCTCGATTGCCTGTCCCTCGCCGGACCACATCGGGTTCGGCGGCAATACGAGCTGCATCGAGGTTCATGCGGATGGCCACTCGATCATCCTCGACGCGGGCACGGGCATTCGAAACTTGGGCCAGAGCTTTCTTGAGCGTGGCGTGCGCGAAGCGACGATTTGCCTGACCCACACCCACTGGGACCACATCAACGGTTTTCCGTTCTTTACGCCGGCCTACGCCCAGGACCACCGTTTTGTGGTGCGAGCGGGCCACCTCGCAGACGCCGGTGGCGTGGAGCGGGTTCTTGCTGGTCAGATGGCTCGGCCCACGTTTCCGGTGCCGCTTTCGGCCCTTCAGGCCGTGATGGCCTTCGAGGACTTTCGTGCGGGCGAGACCTTCGAGATAGGACCGGTGAAGGTGCGGACCGCGCCGCTCCGCCACCCGGACGGGGCGACCGGCTACCGCTTGGAGTTCGGCGATCGATCCGTCTGCTACATCACAGACACGGAGCACATCCCCGGTTCGCCTGACGAGCGCATCCTCGAGCTCATCGAGGGCGCGAGCCTTGTGATCTACGACTCGACCTATACGGATGACGAGTTCGCCGCCCATGTCGGCTGGGGTCACTCGACCTGGCAAGAGGGCGTACGCCTTTCGAAGCAGGCCAACGTTGAGCGCTTGGCCATTTTTCACCACGACCCGTACCACGATGATGCGTTTATGAGCCGTGTTGAGGAGCAGGCGGCGGAAGACTTCGAAGGTTCGTTCGTGGCCCGTGAAGGTTCAAAAGTCGAGATTTAGCCGGCTGACTGCAACGCGCGATGGCGTGCACGCGCGCCGGCCGCGGCTTCGTCGGTCTCTCCACTTCCCTTCACGACTGCCTGCGCAAACGCCCGCCTCGACGAATCGAAGCGGGCGCGTGAGCGGTCTAGACCGACGCTGGATGGGCTACTGGAAGCTGGCGAGATCGACAGCGCCCTCCATACCGAGCAGGGTCGCTCGCGCCTGCCTGCCTTCCAAGGGACCGTTGATGACAACGACCTGTCCGGTACGCACCACGGCGCCCCCATCGACTGACCAGTCGATGGGCGAGAGCACCGCGTCGCCTTCTGCCGTCAGGGGCGTCGCGCGCAGTTCGAGGCTGTCGTTATCGGGATCGTACGTGCCTTCGAACTCGATCGTCGCGATGGCGTTCACGATGCGGTGGGAGATGTCGAAGGTACGCTCACCGACGGAGAGCGTCTGCGTGTATGCCCCCGGTTCGTCTGTCGAAAGAACGATGCGATCGTTGTTGTCGGTGGTGAGCACCGTTGTGGCGAGGTCGTCGGTGGTGACGATTGCGCGACCGAAGAGGCGCGTCGTTCCAGCGTAGTAGTCGACGATCAGCTCCGGTTCGTCGCTGCCCTCGGCAAAGACTAGGGCGTTGGTGTTCACGTCCGTTCGGGCGTTGCCCTCGGCGAGGCGAAAGGCGAGCTCGTCGGGTGCCGCGACGAGAAAGTCATGGCGAACGCGGTTGCTGCCCGAGGCTCGAGCGATGAGGCGACCGGTGCCTTCGGCGGCGGCGATCGTTTCGAGGCGAATGGGCGAAGACGTGAGCTGCTGAAGGGCGTTGCCCTCCAGGGTCCACTCAAAGCTTCGCTCGCCCGTGGGGCTCGGCACGAAGTCAACGGGCGCCCCAAGGGCGTACGCATCGCGCAGCGAGTTTCGTGGACTTCCGTAGCTGTCGTCGACGGGCGAGTTATCCGCGAAGATCGTGAAATCGTCGCCGAAACAGCCCGTGCTTAGGGAAAGAAGGAGAAGGAGGAAGGAGGAGCTAAGTCGTTGCATGCACGCTGATAGAGCAGGACTTGTGCCAACGGCGCCGAGGTGCGGATGGTCCGCAGAAAAGCGGTCCATCCGCCGCGATTTCCCGTCAGCAGCGCCGGGCGCTTTTGCGTCGAAACGCGAGCGCTATCCTTGCTCCTGTTGTGTGCCAGCAACACTGGCACACCGACGGCACAGGTACGTCAGCGTTCCTTCAAGCGCGGTATCAGCTCAGCGAAGTTGCAGGGCTTGTGGCGGATGTCGAGCTGCTGCAGAAGGATGCCGTCCCATGCGTCGCGGCAGGCGCTGGGCGAGCCGGGAAGGGCGAAGATGAAGGTCCCCCGGCAGACGCCCGCGCACGCACGGGACTGGATCGTCGACGTGCCGATCTTCTCGTAGCTCTGCCAGCGAAAGAGCTCGCCGAACCCGGGGATGGCCTTGTCACAAAGCGCTTCCACCACTTCGGGCGTGATGTCCCGTCCCGTGACGCCCGTACCGCCCGTCGTGAGAATCACCTCCACACCGCTTCGCTCGACGAGCGCGACCAGCACGTTGCGAAGGGCGTCCTGATCGTCGATGACCCAGTCGCGGTGCACGATGCGGTGGCCCGCCCGCGAAGCCCGCTCTTCGAGCGTGTCCCCGGAGCGGTCGTCCTCCGCCGTGCGCGTGTCGCTCACGGTCACGATGGCCACGCCGAGGGGCTGAAACGCGTCGCTCATCGGGGCAAGCACTCCTGAAAGCGCACCGGCTGAGCGCTGATGCGCGGCAGCAGCTCGCCATCGGCCATCACCGTTTGGCCCCGTACGATCGTGCGCAGTACGCGTCCACGGGTCGTCATTCCGTGAAAGGGCGTCCAGCCCGTCCGGGTGGCCATCGAGGCGTCCGTAATGGCCGTCTCACCCTTGAGATCGACGATGGTGAAGTCGGCGTCGTAGCCGACCGCCAACCGTCCCTTTTCCGCAATGCCAAAGATGCGGCAGGGGCCATGGGCGAGCAGATCGACGAGCCGTGTGAGGCTGAGCTTTCCGCCGGCAACGGCGTCGAGCAAGAGCGGCACGGTGGTCTGCACCCCAGGCATGCCGCTTGGGCTTTGCGGGTAGGGCCTTGCCTTCTCCTCGAGCGTATGCGGTGCGTGGTCCGAACCGACCACGTCGGCGATGCCCTTCTGCACTGCGCGCCAAAGGGCGGCGCGATGACGTCCGCCGCGAATGGGCGGGTTCATCTGTGCCTTGGTGCCGAGGCGTGCGTAGGCGTCTTCCTCAAGCGTGAGGTGCTGCGGCGTAACCTCCATTGTGGCCACGGCCTTATGGCGGCTGAGCAGTTCGACTTCTTCCTCCGTCGTTACATGAAGCACGTGGACGCGGCGACCGGTTCGCGCGGCCACGCGCAGCAGCCGTTCGGTGGCGAGGCGTGCGCTCTCTACGTCGCGCCACACGGGATGGAACCTCGGAGCGGCGCCCTCCTCCGCGAGCGACCGCCGGGCGATCAATCGGTCTTCGTCTTCGCAGTGAACGGCGACGCGTCGGCTTCCGCTCGAGAGCACGCGCTCAAGGGTGGGATCGTCCGCGACGAGGAGCGAGCCCGTCGAGCTGCCCATGAAGATCTTCACACCGCTGCAGCCTTCGAGTCGCTCCAGTTCGCCCAAGACTTCCGCGTTTTCCGCCGTCGCCCCAATGAAGAAGGCAAAATCGACGAAGGCCTTGTCGCGGCCGCGCTGCACCTTGTCTGAAAGGCGCTCCGCCGTATCCGTGTTGGGCTTCGTATTGGGCATCTCGAAGATCGCCGTGATGCCCCCCAGGGCGGCGCCGGCGGTGCCCGTTGCGAGGTCCTCTTTGTGTTCAAGGCCGGGCTCGCGGAAATGAACCTGCGAGTCGATGAGGCCGGGAAGCACATGAGCACCCCCCAAATGGATGGTTTCACCGCCTGCTTCCGGCGCGATCGTGCCGATCTCAGCGATTTTTCCGCCGCTCACGCCGACGTCGGCTTCCCGTGGACCGGACGGCGTCATCAGCGTCGCGCCTCGAAGAACGAGTTCGTAGCTCATGGCGGGAGCGTTCCACGCGTCGTGCGAAGGGCAACGGCTTTTGTGCCCTTGCGACAACTGTTGCATCGCGCGACGAAGCATGGCATCCCCTTGCCCCCCGGCAGCCCTTTACCGGGGGGGAGCAACGATGGCGACGAAGAAAAAGAGCACCAAGGCCGACTCGGGACCCGAGCCACAGGCCCATCCGGATTCGAAGCTTACAAAGAAGCAAGTCCGGTCCCTCTACGACGCCCTGGTCGCCAAGCGTGCGCACGTGGCCGCAGGCCTTGGCGAGCACCTGAGCGTTGCGATTTCCGACATCGATCCGCTCAGCGATGAGATGGACGTCGCGCAGCGACACACGGAGCAGGCGACGCTGATGCGTCGCGCCGACAAGGAGCGAAAGCTGCTCGTGCAGATCGAGAACGCGCTCGAGAAGATGGAAGAGGGCGAATACGGCGTGTGCGAAGGCACCGGCGAACCGATCGGTCTCAAGCGCCTCGAAGCGCGCCCCTGGACTCGCTACTCGGTCGAGTATAAGGAACAGGTCGAGCGCGAGCGCAAGCAATACCAGCGATAAGCGATAGCGCGTTGCGCTCGCTAGTGGGGTTGGGGCTGCGGTTCATCACGAGGGTGGCTTCCCAACCCTCGGGCAGCTTTACGGACGTCGCGCTTGCGATGTCTCCTTATGGGTTCCGCAGCGTACGCAGTCGGATGTCGGAGTTCGGATTGCGGTTTGTCGCGATGGAGGTTCCGCACTCGCTGGCAGGTTCGCACGCCTCGCCGGAGTTCCTCTGCGCGCTCGATGCAGCACGCTCGATGCAGCGCGTCGTGCACGCGCAATTGTTCGATGAGGCGCACGTTCGCCCCTGCTGACGGGCGTATTGTTCGCCACCGCCCTGTCTCGCAGAAGCAAAGCGCATTTACGCCGCGCTGCGCCTTGCCGCGGTCCTTCGCGGCCCCAAGTAGGCGGCATGACGAAGCACGCGTGGCCGGCAATTCCGTATGAGCCGTGGGAAGGCACTTGCGATGCTCTGCATCGTTGGACGCAGATCGTTGGCAAGTATCGGCTCGCCGCAACGCCCTGGGTGAACCACTCATGGCACGCGACGCTCTACGTGAGCCCCCGCGGCTTGACGACGGGTCCGATTCACACCGAAGCCAGCGGCGTACCTCAAAGCGTCGAACTCATTTTCGACTTTCATGACCACGAACTGCGTCTTGAAGGTTCGAGTGGCGTGCGCGATGCGCTGCCGCTCGAAGCGATGAGCGTGGCGGAATTCTGGCAGCGCTTTCACGCCCTCGTCGAGCGCCAAGGGCTTTCGCTCAAGCTGCACGGCACGCCCAACGAGATCGAGGGTGCGTTACCCTTCGCGGAGGACACGGAGCCACGCCCCTACGATCGAGACGCCGTGGAGCGCTTTCATCACGCGCTGATCCACATTCACCGGGTCATGCTTCGCTTTCGAACGGCGTACGTGGGCAAGGTCAGCCCCGTACACCTATTTTGGGGCAGCTTCGACGTTGCCGTGACGCGCTTTTCCGGCCGTGGTGCGCCGGACCATCCGGGCGGCATTCCGGGCCTGCCGGACGACGTCACACGCGAGGCTTATTCACACGAGGTGTCGTCGGCGGGCTTCTGGCCCGGCAAGGGCCTAGGAGAGCCGGCATTCTATTCCTACGCGTACCCTACCCCCGAGGGCTTCTCGGGCGCCGCCGTCGAGCCAGCGGAGTCCACGTACCACGAGGGCCTTGGCGAGTTCGTGCTTCCCTACGAAGCCGTGCGCACGAGCGACAGCCCCGACGAAACGCTCATGCGTTTTCTCGAAACGACCTGGCAAGCGGCATCGCGTCTCGGCGACTGGCCCCACGGCGTTCTCGAATGCCCGGTCGGTAAGCCCCTGGTGCCCCGACCGGCGCTTGATCCGTCGACGGATACGGCGGAGCCAACGATTCAATACGAGGAGTCCGAGAGCCGCGGGCGCTACGCGATCGCCGCAGGCGACGGCGACGAGGCCGCCGAGATGACGTACTCGCGCGCCGGCGACGATTTGATCATCGTCGACCATACCTACGTGCCCGACGTGCTGCGCGGCCGTGGCGTTGGCGCCCGCCTCGCCGAACGTTTGGTGGCCGACGCCAAAGCGAAGGGCCGGCGCATTATTCCGCTGTGCCCCTTCTTTCGCCATCAGGTGGAGCGCCATCCGGATTGGGCGGAGCTCATCGCATAGCTGTACACGCCCTGAAGGCGCGCCGTTCACCCGAGCCGGAGTGGTGCCTCCGCCCGAGGCGGATGCCCTGTACCGTTCAAGAGCCCTGCCTGAGCGGGGGGTCAACGGGGACACTTCGGAACGAGCCGAATCGGCGAAGCGCGTTGAATGGACTCCGCTGCGGGGGCAAGGGCAACGCCCATCGGCGTAGCAAGGGCAACGCTCTGCGGGGCACGGGAGTAGGCGTGAACAGCGAGCTGTTCACGGCCTGCTAAAGAACGGGCTGGCCCAAGCCCATTCGTCGTCGCTTTGGCGGACGCGCACGTAGGCGAAGCGGTCGATGCTCACACGCGCCGTCAACGAGCCCGTCGTGCCGCCGACGCGTCCTTCGGCCATCACGCCTTCGGGACCGATCAACTCGAGGGCTACGATGGGCGCGGTTCCTTGGACTTCCGCATCGACGAGCGTCGTTCCCGCGAAACCTTCGCTGCCCATGGGCCGGCCGTCGGCGGTGGCGTGGAGTCGAATCTTCGCGCCGCTCGTGGCGTAGCAGCGCCGCGCGGCCAGCGCTTCATACACCTCTTGACGCGTCAGGGCGGGCGCGAGCACCGCCGTGAGGCCTGTCCGGTAGGGGTCGCGTTTGCGGCTCTCGCCGTGATGCCAGAGGAGCCCGTGGCTATCGCTCGACGCTGTGAAGCCAAAGCGTAGGCCTCGCTTCAACATCGAAAGCGCATCCTCGCCCGCGAGATCGCCGCGCGCGCCGAGGGGATGGTCCGGAAACTCGTAGCATCCATGGCAGGAGCAGATCTCCCACACCGGTTGGGCGTCCTCGCGGTGCGCATCGGCATCGCTGCCGGTCCATCCGATGTGATGGGGCGAGGCGATGAATCCCTGTGAACTCGCTTCTTTCAGCAGCTCATGTCCGCTTGGGTGCGTGTCGCGGCTGACGATGGGCATACCGCGGCGGGGCACGTACACGCACTTATGCCCGGGGCCGGGGTGGCGTTTTCCCGTCCACTCATAGGCGAGAAGCGTGACGAATCGTCCGGGGTCGTCGTAGCGGTCGGCGACGTCCTGCAGGTAGCGCCACTCGCTCGGCGAAGTGCGCTTGCCTAAAAATGATTCGTGATCGGTGAGGGCGACGAAGTCGTCGGCGTAGCGGTCTCGGGCGCGAAGGTACGCTTCGTCCGCCGAACCGGTTCCGTCGCTGTGGGCACTGTGCTGCTGAATGTCGCCAAAGAAGATGCCGTCCTCGATGGGCGTCCGCGGCGTCCGCGGCTTTACGGGGTGCGGTGCGCGTGCTCTCCATGCGGGCGGACCGCCCGAGGGCGCGTCGCTTTCTTCCACCACGATGGCGTATCGCTCGCGGCGCGCCGTCCACAGGCGCGCGCCGAGCGAAAGCGCGGTGCAGCGACGACCGCGGCTGCCCCATTCGCCGCTGCCGAGGGCGACGCGGGGGGCGAAGCCTTGAGCATTGAGGTCCTGGCGATAGAAGTTGTGCGACCCGCGTCCAAAGAGCGCGATCGCACCGTCGGGACCTTCAGCCAGCTCGGCGACTTCAAAGCTCTGCTCTTCCCCGCGAAGATCCCGATCGCGGCCCACCATGTCCGCGGCCGGTTCGAAGACGCCGCGCGCGTTGACCAAACGAAGGGCAATCCACTTCGCAACGTCGTCTTCGCCAGTGTCTTCGCGCACGCTGTGGTGAAAGGCAACGAGTACGCCGGCGTCCGTTTCAAGCACGCAGGGTGAGCTCGCACTCCCACGCCCGCGCCATACGAGTGCGGACCAGGGGCGAAGGAGGCGGACCTCCGCCACGCCACCCTCGACGACCACCGTTGCGGCGGCGCCGCCGCGCTCGGCGAAGCGTTCCGCGGCGGTGGCGACCGTTTGAGCGGCTTCATCTTCGAGCCCTTGAACGCCCCCTTGGCCCAGCATGAAGCACGCCGTCCACTCCTGCGACTGCCCGTTCCAAGCCCGGCAGCGCAGCAATGCGCGTTTCCCCTCACGGCGCCATCGGGGGTCGCGAAGGTAGCGGTCCTCGCGCTGCTCAATCCGGTAAACGCTTGACGCCGTGCGGTCCGAAGCCACGCTTTTGGGGTGCCAAGTCTTCGTCCCTCCGTCAACGATTCGGCCAAATTGCGCCCCCGGGCGAATGTTTGGCCCTCGCATGCGTTTCAGTCTGCAGCTATGAAGTCGCTCTCCACCCTCGCCCTTGCTACGGGGCTACTAGCCACCCCCGCCTTCGCCCAGCGTACGCCGGCGCCTCGCCAGGAGGCGGCCCAATCCGCCGAGTCGATTCGCTTTGCGCAGGCCCTCGGCGACGCCTTTGCCACCGTCGCGGAGCGCTCTTCGCCGAGCGTGGTTTCGATTCGCGTCGAAGCCCAGCGCCGGCCAGCGGCTTTCGGCATGGGCGGCGGGACCGTGCGCGGCGGCGGCTCCGGTGTGATCTTTTCCGACGACGGGTTGATCCTCACCAACAACCACGTCGTCGGTTCGGCGACGGCGATTCAGGTGCGGCTGCACGACGGACGAACCTTTCCCGCCGAAATCGTCGGCACGGACGCAGCCACGGACCTGGCGTTGATTCGCATTGAAGCGACGGACCTCCCGGCCGCGACCTTTGCGTCGCGCTCGAGCATTCGCGTGGGCGAGTGGGCCATCGCCGTCGGTTCGCCCTTCGGCCTCGACTACACGGTGACCGCCGGCATCGTCAGCGCCATCGGTCGGGCGGGCGTCGGCATGAACGAAATCGAGGACTACATTCAAACGGACGCCAGCATCAATCCGGGCAATAGCGGTGGACCGCTCCTCAACCTTCGCGGCGAAGTGATCGGCATCAACACGATGAGCGTTGGCCGCGGAAGCGGCATTGGCTTTGCGGTGACGTCGGAGCTTGCTGAACGGGTGGCGACGCAGCTTGCTTCGAACGATGGCCGCGTGCGACGCGCCTACATCGGCGTGTCCTTTCAGGACCTGACCCCGGACCTCGCAGCGCAAATCGGCGTGCCGCAAAACACGCGCGGTGCGCTCGTCGCCGGCATCGATCCGGACGGCCCCTCGGCGTCTTCGAACCTGCGAACGGGCGATATCATCACCCATGTCAACGGTACGGCGCTGACGGCGACGGGCGATCTCATTCGCCGCGTGCTTGCCGCACCGATCGGTTCGACCCTGCGCGTCCGTGTGCTGCGCGAGGGCCGAAGCCGTGGTCTGCGCCTGCAGACGGCGGAGCGTCCGAGCCGCGACGAGCGCGCGCGCCGGAACGCGCCGGAGCCCGACCGATACGGCCTTTCGCTGCAAAACAACCGCCGGGGCGTTCGCGTGCTCGCCGTGCAGCCCCAGTCGATCGCGGGCCGTGCGGGCTTGATGATGGGCGATCTGATCGTCGAAGCCGACCGTCGTCGCGCGCGGCGCGCACGCGACGTGCATCGCGCCCTTCGCGACGGTGAAGCGCTGCTTCGGGTCGTGCGTGGCCGCGGCGCGCTCTTCATCTCAATTCGCGGAGCCTCGGCGCCGAGTCGCTAAAGGGCCGAGGAAGCGCGTCCTCGAATCGCGATCGGTCATTGAGACGTGGGAGCTCGCCTGCCGGTGTAGAAGAGCGCCGGAAGCGCGGCCGTGGCCAGCGCGCACAGCGAGGGCTTGGGCGCGTCGTACACGGCGAAGGCGAGCATCCACGCGGAGAAGAGCACGAAGATCCCCGTGCTTAGGGGATGAAGAAAGGTGCGGTACGGCCGGTGCAGCTCGGGCTCGCGTCGGCGAAGCACGAAGACGCCGGCGGCGGTGAGCATCGCGCTCAGCGTCAGTGCTGAACCGGCGTAGAGCAGAAGGCTCGAGACGTTCGAATAGACGATCACCGGAACGGTCAGCGCGCAGAGCGCCGCGACCGATCGGATCGGTGAGGCATCGGGACGGCGCCGACGAAGGACGGGCACCATCGCTTCGAGCACGCGTGCGCCGGTCATCAGCATGGCGCCGAGCGTGCTGAGCAAACCCAGGGCGATGACGGCGCTGACGGCCCGCGCGGCCTCCGTGCCGTAGGCGGCCTGCGTCGCGACGTGCGCGATGTCCGTTTGGCCGCGAAGGGCGCCCATCGGTGCGGCCGCTAGGAAGGCCGCGTTCAGCAGGACGTAGAGGGCCGTAACGCCGGCGGTGGCTCCGGAAAAGGCGCGGTGCAGCTTCGCCGGCTCGCCGGCTTCACCGGCGACGTAGGCGGCGGCGTTCCAGCCCGAGTACGCATACGCCACGTAGACGAGGCCCGTCGCCATCGCGGGGCGGAGCAAGGCCTCGCCCAGGGGCACTTCGGCCACCGACAGGTGCGACGGGTCCGCCTGCAAGAGCAGCCCGATTGCGAAGGCAAGTACGGCGATCACTTTGAGCGCCGTGATCGCGTTTTGACCCCTCGCGCTCGTGCTCACGCCGCGTGAGTGCAGCAGTCCGCCGAGGGCCAGGGCCAGCAGCGCGATCGATGGCGCGGCAAGCGGATGATCGAGTCCGAGGGCGGCCGCGCCGTATTCGCCGGCGCCTAGCGCTACGGCCGAAAGGGCGCCGCCGAACCCGGCGAAGATCGACACGACGCCTGCCGCAAACCCGACGCGCGGATGGTAGATGCGCGTGAGCAGTGCGTATTCGCCGCCGTTTTCAGGCAGGGCCGCGCAAAGCTCCGCGTAGGCGAGGGCGCCGCAAAGGGAGACGAAGCCGCCCACGATCCACGCCAGCAGCACCGCCGGGGCCGAGGGCACGGCGTCGAGCAGGTATCCGCTGCTTGTGAAGACCCCCGTGCCGACCATGCTTGCGACGGCGAGCTGCGCCAGCGTCACGCCGCCAAGGCTGCGCCCGGGCTCGCTCATCGCGTCAGCTGGTCAAAGGGAATGAACCATGGGCGCGCACAAGCGGCGCCCGTGGCGGGAACG
>JBCCRV010000170.1:0-11849 GCA_039201085.1 Myxococcota bacterium
AAGGTGCGCGTCTCGACCTTTGATCGGGACATCGTCAACATCGGCGCCGCCGACGACAACGACGTCATTCTCGAAGACGACACGGTGAGCCGCTACCACTGCCGCATTTTTCAGGAGGCGAACCAGTACTTCGTCCGCGATCTCGGATCGACAAACGGCACCTTCATCAATCGCGTGCGCATTCGCGAAGCCTACTTGGAGCCCGGCAGCACGATCTCCCTTGGCGCGACGGAGCTTCGTTTTGCGCCGAAGGATCAGAAGTTTCGCATCGTGCCCTCAGAGCGGGCACGCTTCGGCGACCTGATCGGCAAGAACGCGCGCATGCGCGAGATCTACGCGATCCTCGAGCGCATCGCCCCCACGGACGCCACGGTCGTCGTCGAAGGGGAAACGGGCACCGGCAAAGAGGTTGTGGCCCGCGCGACGCACGGGGCGTCGCGACGCAAGAACGGCCCCTTCATGATCTTCGATTGCGGTGCGGTCCCGGAAAACCTGATCGAGAGCGAGCTCTTCGGCCACGAGAAGGGCGCATTCACGGGCGCCATCTCCACGCGCCAAGGCGTCTTTGAGATGGCGAACGGCGGCACCGTGTTCTTGGACGAGCTTGGCGAACTGCAGCTCGACCTGCAGCCGAAGCTGCTTCGCGTCCTTGAGCAGCGCGAAGTCAAGCGCGTCGGCGGAACGCGCCCGATCAAGGTGGACGTTCGGGTCATCGCCGCCACGAACCGAAACCTTGAAGACGAGGTTCGCGAAGGGCGCTTTCGCGAAGACCTGTTCTACCGCCTCAGCGTCGTTCGCATGATCCTGCCGGCCCTTCGGGACCGGCTCGATGACGTACCGCTGCTGATTCAGAAGTTTCTGAAGGATGGCCGCTTCAACCGCGACACGGACGGCAACCAGCGGGTGACTGCGATCAGCCGCGCAACCTTGGACCGGCTCATGTCCTACCAGTGGCCGGGCAACGTGCGCGAGCTCCACAACGTCGTCGAGCGCGCCGTGAGCTTCGCCGACTCGGAAACGATGGAAGTCCGCGACCTTCCCGACCACATCGCATCCATGCCGGCCCTCGCCGGTTCGGTCATTCCCGCGGAAACGAGCACGGAAGGAACGACGCCTGGGGGCCTTACACCTCCGACGGACGGTAACTTCAAGGATGCGAAGGAAGCCTGGGTCGCCGCCTTCGAAAAGGACTACATCGAAGAGCTGCTCCGCCGAAATGACGGCAACATCAGCCACGCCGCGCGCGAAGCAGACATCGACCGAAAGTACTTCCGAAAGCTGATGAAGAAATACGATCTGCGCTGAAGAGGCTATTCGCGGAGGGCGGCGGGAACGCCGTTTTGGTAGTCGGCGCCCTGGTGGCCGACGGTTTCGAGTTCGGCAACGCCCATGGCGCGACCGAGGGCAAGAAGCGTCCCCGTGTGCAGGCGGAAGTGTTCGAGGTCGTTGCCGTACGTGACGACCTTGCCCGTGTCGAAGTAGCCGCTGCACTCGCCGAAGATCGTGATGGGCACGTCGCGGGCGTTGTGGTTTCGGCCAAACTCCATGCCCACCATCAGCGCCGAGCTGGCCAGCATATCGGCGCGCGAGCCGTCGCCCTGAAGGCGGCCCAGGAGCGACGCGACGCGTTCAGCGTACCAATTCATGAACGCCGGCACTTCGGCGCCGCGCCAGTGCGTGTAGCTGTGGTGGTCCGTGCCGGAGTTGCTGTCGCCGCGGTTACCGACGAAGCCAAGGCCGAGGTCGGGCACCTGGAAACGGCTGGCGATACCGCCGAACTGCACCGTCGCAATGCGGGTGCGATCGAGTCGAAAGGCAACATCGATGAGATCGGCCCAGCTTTCGAAGACGGCCACGTGGTTCGTGTCGCTCGTGTTCATCTCCCCCGGCGGGTCCGGAGGCGTGATCGTTTCGCCCGAGCCGTCGTCTTCGAGGCTGCGCTCGAGGTCGCGCAGCGCGTCGAGGTGCTCGTCGACCAGACGGGCACCCTCCACGGGAAGCTGGGAGCGAATCGATTGAAGCTCGGCGGCGGGTACGTCGAGCACGCTTTGGCCGTAGGCCCAGAGTTCGTCAACGGTGGCGCCGCGGTTGACGCCGGCGAGGTCGCCGAAGAGCAGTTCGAAGCCCTGCTGGGGCTGACCAAGCTGGGACACGCCCGCGAGCTCGCGGTTGTAGGTGCGACCGAGGCTGTAATCGGAGGGCGCGGCGACGAACTGGGAGCCGATGCGAAAGCTGCTGCCCGTCATTTTGATGTTCAACGACGCGCGCAGCGGGTTCGTGATCACGTCGCGCCGCAGGTAGTCCCAAGCGACGATCTGATCGATGCTCGGCGCCCGGCCGGCCTGGCCGGCGCCGCCGACGGAATGCGGCACGTCGCCGGTGAACATGACCATGCCCGGTGCGATGTGGCCGCCGTGGTCGCCCTCGTACTCGCGCGAGATGAACGCCTGAAAGCCGTACTCGCGAAAGGCGATGCAGCGATCCGCAAAGGGCTGGTAGGGACGAAAGCCGTCTTCGAAGACGGGCGTGTTGCCCGCACCGAGGAACGGGTTTTCCTGGACCTTGCCGTTCGGAAGGAAGACGAGCACCAGGTGCGTGCGGTCGTCCATCGCGCGCGCCTCGGGGATCTCAGGAAAGTACGCCGCGATCGGCGCTAGCAAACCGCCAAGGGCGGCGTGACGAAGAAAATCGCGTCGCTTCTGGCTCATCGCGCACCTCCCACGGCGGCTCGGAATCGCTCCGAGAGCACCAGCTCTCGCATCAAGATCGTTGGGTCACCGCCCGTTTCGTCGTAGCTCGCGCGGAGCGCTTCGAGCAGGCGTGCATCCTCCGTCGAGGGAATCGTTCCTTGGGCGTAGCGCAGGAGCTGGGCGCTGAAGCAGCGACCGAGCTCGGGATGGTTGGCGAGCTGACCCACTGCATCGCGCGTCGACTCGAAGGTGAGAACATCGAAGGGGCGCAGCTCGAAGGAGCCGGCTGCTTCCGATGGGTCCACCCGGTCCACGTCATGGAGGCGGCCCACGTTGTCGAAGATGTCGAAGGCGAAGCCCGCGTTAAGCATGCGGTGGCACTTCACGCAGTTGGGGATCTGTTCAAGCTGCGCAAACTGCTCGCGAAAGGTCCGGTCGCCGCCGTCGGCGGGCAGCGACATCGCCGCTTCGCCGGCGTCCGCGGGAAAGCCGTAGCACAGGAGGTCGTCGACCAGAAACTCGCCGCGCTGCATCGGCGAGCGTCCGTTGACCTTGCCGTGCGCCGCAAGGACGAGGGCCGTGGTGAGCAGACCACGTCGGTGCGAGCCTTCGCCAAGCTCGACGCGCTCCGGCGCGTCGCCGCCGCCCTCCAGGCCGTAGAAGTCGGCGAGGTCACGACCGATAAAGGTGTGCTCGCTGAGGAGGGCGCCGACAAGGCCCGTACGCGCTTCGAAGAAGTGGTCGCGAAGGAGCGCTTCCACCTCTTCGATCATCGCGCTCTCCAGCGGCAGCGCTTCACCACCGCCGACGGACTCAAAGTCCACGTGGTCGAGGCCGAGCCAGTCGAAAACGAAGTCGCGAATGCGCCCTTCGAAGCGTCCGTCCTCAAGGAGGCGATCGACCTGCGCTTCGTATACGGCGTCGTCCGTGAGGCTGCCGTCAAAGGCCGCGTCGACGAGCGCTGGATCGGGTGGGGCGCCCCAAAGGGCGTAGGAGAGCTTCTCCGCCAACTCGTGCGGCGTTAGCTCGCCTCCCTCGCCGATCTCGGTTCGGTAGAGAAAACGCGGGGACACAAGGGCCGCCATCATTACGGCGCGCCGTGCGAAGGCATCATCCACGCGGGCTTGGGCGCCATCGTAGGTCTCTCGGTAGCGGGCCAGCATGGCGCCGTCGACGGGGTGAACGAAGGTGCGGGCAAGAAAGGCGCGAAGCTCGTCGTCGCTGCAGGCGCCCTCGCAGGGGAAGCGTGCGTCGATGTCCGCTTCGGCGGAGGCTTCGGTGGCGGCGCGGAGAAGGGTCTGCATCGTCATCGCGTCGGCGATCATCAATCGCGACGCGTCGTTCTCAAGGTTGAGCAGCGGCGTTGCGCCGGGAAGGTCCGAGAAGTCCACGGCCTGTCCGGTCACTTGCTCGAAGGCGGCCTCCAGCTGGCGGGCCGTTAGACGACGCAGGCCGGGCCGAATGTCTTCACCGTCGGCGGGAAAATGAAACTGCGGCAGCGGCTCCGCGCCCGGTTCGGGCCGGTCGCCCGGGCCCAGATTCGGTTGGGGTACGTCCGGTCCGTCCGTCGCGGAACCGATGTCGCCAGAGCAACCGACGAGAGCGGCAAGGATCAAGAGCCGTGTCATCCAACCTCCACCCATCAAGAATAGAGGAGAACGTGTAGTGCTGGCGATAGGCGCAGGAGATGTAACGGGGACAAAAGCGCAAGCGGGGTCAAGGCACGCGTCGCGGGCCTTGCTAGAAAAAGCCCATGAAGGCGGCGACGCGAGGACACTACGAAATGCTGGTGATACGGGCCGTAGGAGCGATCACCGGCGGCTTGGACGAGGCGATCGATCTCGGCCGGTTGGCCAAAAATGCGGCGCTCTCCCCCTTTCACTTTCACCGAATTTTCCGGGGAATGGTCGGTGAAACGCCCCTTGAGCTCCATCGCCGACTTCGCCTCGAACGCGCCGCGTACCAGCTTGCGGACGGCGATCGCAGCGTGCTTCGCATCGCCCTTGAGGCCGGTTACGAGTCCCACGAAGCGTTCACCCGCGCCTTTCGGCGCCGCTACGCCGACTCACCCTCGGCCTTTCGCACCCGTTTCCAGCGTCCGGGATGCGGCATCGATTCGCCCTACCAGCTGCCCGCGCGTTCGCCGATTCACTATCGCGCGGGCGATGACCACCCCTCGTTCTTTAGAAAGGAAAGCCCCATGGATGTGACTCTTGAAACGCTTAAAACCCTTCGCCTAGGCGCCCTTCGCCACCTTGGGCCGTACAACCAGATCGGTGCGGCCTTCGAGAAGCTGGGCGCGATCGCCGGCGGTTCCGGGCTCTTTGGGCCCGAAGCGGCCATGCTCGCGATATACCATGACGATCCGGACAGCGTGGAACCGGCGAAGCTGCGCAGCGACGCGTGCATCGTGGTCAGCCAAGACAAAGCGCTGCCCGATTCGCTTACGGAAGCGCACCTTCCTGCCGGAACCTACGCGAAAACGGTGCATGTGGGCGCGTATGAAGGATTAACCGCGGCGTGGGGTGAGCTCATGGGCCAGTGGCTGCCCGCGAGCGAGCATCGACTTGGCACCGGGCCCTCCTTCGAGATCTACCGAAATGCGCCGGGCCAAGTACCGGACAGCGAGCTGATCACCGAGCTCTACATTCCCATCGGCGCGTAGCGCTGCGCCTCGATCGCCCACCTGGGCAATATCGACCGATACGAGTCTGCTATGCTTCCCGCGTGCGCTGGGCCGTTCCCATCCTGCCTCTCGCCCTCGGCTGCGGGTTCGTCGGATTCGACGCAACCTCGCTCGGAGGCGATGCGGCGGCCGACGGCGACCTCGCCGACGCCGGCGTTCCGGCCGACGCCGCGGACGAGCAGCGAGATCTCGGCGCCGGGTTTGATGAAGCCGGGTTCGACGACGCCGGGTTCGATGACGCTGGGTTCGATGACGCTGGTGATGGCGGGGGCGCCGCCGTCGACGCAGGGGCCCCCACGTTCTTTATTTCCCCCTCCGGTAGCGTTGGCGCACCAGGCACGCGTGAAGAGCCCTTTCGCACCTTTTCCGAAGCCCTTGCCGCGCTGACTCCCGGCAGCACGCTCGTTCTGCTCTCCGGTCGCTACAGCGCCTCGAGCGGAACGGGCGTGATGCGAATCGACTGCCGCCCGGACTCGACGCAGTGCGCCGGCGCGCCTTGCCCATCGGGAACGGCGGGCGCGCCGATCACCGTCATCGCCGACCAGGAACGCATGGCGCAGCTTCACGCGGAGGCCGGCGATGTCGACTACATGGGATCGATGCGTGAATGCGGGCACTACCGCATCGAAGGCCTGACGTTCATCGGCGCCGACATCGCAGGCAACCCGTGGCACTCGCTGAACATCAGCCACAGCTCGAATGTGGTCGTTCGGCGGAACCTGTTCATGGGCAACAATCGGTTTGCCAATAGCCACCTGCTGATCATTGGCGATTCGAGCGACGTGCTCGCCGAGGAAAACGAGCTCTACAACTTTCATCGCGCGGCGCTCTCGATCTACCTTTCGAACAACGTGACCGCGCGCCGCAACTACGCGAACTCGCGGGGCCATGCGGACATCGACGGTGGCCGTGACAGCGGCTTCCCGGAGGCGGGCGACGCCGCCTTCTCCTGCTCCCACAGCCATGGATGCCTCTATGAAAACAACGTCTCGGACGGCCTGGTCGACGACGCCTTCGAGATAGGCGTGAGCCTCGACCACGCGGATTTCACGGGCGAGGGCGACGACGCACGTTTCATCGGAAACCTCGCCATCGGCTCCCAGTACGGCGTCTTTGGCGCAAGCAGCTGCGGTGGTGCCACAGACTGCGGCGACTTTGACGAGCGCGTCATCGATCGTCCGACCATTCAGAACAACGTCTTCATGGAGCAAGTGTTCACGGGCGTGCTTCTGCGAGGCGTGCGCGAGGCGCTCGTCGACCACAACACGTTTTTCGAAAGCCGCATGCGGATCGACCGCTTTGATACAAATCAGCACCTGCAAAACAGCGCCCGTGTCACCAACAACTCGATCGTTGACGCGGGCTCCTTCGCCATCGTCGTCGCCCAACAAAGCACCCGTTTTGTGGGCTTCAACAACACCTTTGGGCCAGGCAGTGACACGTCCTTTGACGGCGGCGACGAAGGCATCGGCGTAAATACGAACGTCGACCCGTCCAATGGCGCTTGCATTCATCGAAACGACTTGGGTTCGCCGCTCATCGGCGAAGGCGAAGGCGGATCGAACATCGGCGCGACGATCGTGAACCGCTACGAAGACGGCGTGCTGACGGACACGCCGCTTTGGGCCCCGGACGGCTCGTTTGCCTGCGGCGCCGTCGTGCCCGGCATCAACGATACGGGCCCGCGCTGTACGAACGTGCATGCGCGATTCAACGTCGGAACCTGCGCGATCGAGTAGTCGGATGCCGGTGCAAAACATGGGGGAATGTGGCCTCTCCCCGCGAGGCCTCGTAGGATGATGGGGATGGTGGCCTACTCCCGCCTTTCGTTGGCTTTTGTTCTATGCGGCGCCCTGAGCTGCACGGTGGATGGAAGCGTGATCGACGACCTTCCCTGCGAGTGTGCGCAGGGCTTCGTATGCGACGAAACGCAGAACCGGTGCGTCCGCGAGGTTCGCGGGGATGTCGACGCCGCGGTGGTCGACGAGAACGCGATTTTCATGTCGCCCTTCGGCGCCGACGGCGCAGCCGGAACGCGCGAGGCTCCCCTTCGAACCTTTTCGGAAGCGGTGTCGCGCCTCGAGCCGGGCAGCACGCTCGTGCTTCTCGCGGGCCGCTACAGCGAATCGAGCGGCACCGGCCTCATGGACATCGACTGCCGAGAGGACTCGACGAGCTGCGCCGGCGCGCCGTGTCCTTCGGGCACGGTGGGCGCGCCGATCACCGTGCGCGCCGACCAAGAGCGTCTTGCCCAGCTGCATGCGGAGCCGGGCGACGTGAACAACATGGGCGCCGTGTTGGGCTGCGAACACTACCGCATCGAAGGGCTGGCCTTCCTTGGCGCGGACGTGGAAGGAAACCCTTGGCAGTCCCTTGACGTGGGTCGAAGCTCGCACGTCGTCGTGCGGCGAAACCTCTTCCAAGGCAGCAACCGCTTCGTCAACAGTCACCTGTTGCTTGTCAGCCGATCGAGCGACGTCGTCTTGGAGGAGAACGAGCTCTACGACTTTCACCGCGCGGGGATTTCGATCTATCTGGCGGAAAACGTTCGGGCTCGCCGCAACTACGCCAACCCGCGCAACCACGCAGACCTTGAAAATGGCTACGTGAGCAGCACACCGGAAACGGGCGACGCGTCCTTCAGTTGCTCCCACAGCCGCGAGTGCCTCTACGAAAACAACGTGGCCGATGGATTCGTTGGCGCTGCCTTCAGCCTGGGCGTTTCCGAAACGAGCGACCAGTTCTCCGGTGAAGGAGACGACGCCCAATACCTTGGCAACTTGGTGTTCGACGCCCGACACGGCCTGCTGAGCTCGAGCGCCTGCGGCGGGGCGAGCGACTGCAACGCCATCGATGAACTCTCCATCGAACGGCCGCGCATCGAAAACAATGTGTTTCGGAACACCGAGTCACACGGCGTGTTCCTACGTGGCGTGCGTGATGCGCTCGTCGATCACAACACGCTGATCGAAAGCAGCATTCGCATCGACCGCGTCAGCGCCAATGAGAGCCTTGGTACGGGCGTGCGGCTCACCAACAACTCCGTCATTGACGCCGGCTCGACGGCCATCACCGTGCAATCGCAAGAGACGCGCTTCGTCGGATTCAACAACTCGTTCGGCTCCGGCGAGGACGTGTCCTTTGACGGCGGCGAAGAGGGCATTGGCATGCACACCAACGTCGACCCGGAAAACGGCGATTGCCTTCACCGCAACCAAGACGGGTCCCCGCTGAACACGATGGGCGAGGCCGGCTCGGCCATCGGCGCTACGATCGTTCGGCGCTACGAGGACGGAACGCTAACGGACGCGCCCCTTTGGGCAGCCGACGGTTCGTTTCCCTGCGGCGCCGTCGTGCCTGGCATCAACGATACCGGCCCGCGCTGCACGAACGCCCACGAACGCTTCAACGTCGGCACCTGCCCCGTCGAGTAGCGCACGGCCTAGAGCGGTCTAGCGCGGTCTAGCGCGGTCTATTCCATGGTGGAAGGCGCCATCTTGGTCGGCGCCGTCGAAGCTGCGCCCGCGGCGCTCATCGCGCTCGCTCCTTCTTCGCCGATCACGGGATGGCGGTCGTGGCCATGGCCGTCGTCAAAGGCTTCGGCGGGCTCCACGGGATCGAGGCGAATCGCGCGCAATCGCTCACTGTGCACCTCCACGCCCGCTGCTTCGCGTAGACGCATGACCATGGCGTCAATCGCGCTTTGACGTCGCTGGCGCCAGAGCTGCAGGCGAATCCCGTCCTGAACGTCTGCCAGTGCTGGGCTTTCTTCTTCGCGGGCACCCGTCAGCTTCACGATGGAGAAGTTCTCACCGATCGCGATCGGCTCACTCAAGTCGCCCACCGTCTCTAGGGCGAAAGCCGCCGCCACGATGGCTGCATCCACGGGCGGATCGGGCTCGCGCCCGCCGGGACCGTCTTCGCGGCGGGCCGTCGGTGCCGCCGGGGACCGCCCGTCGCGCCGGAAGTAGCGGAGGTCGCCCCCGCGGTATTTCGTTTCCGTGTCGGTCGAATGGCGCCGGACGAGGTCACGAAAGCCGCGCACGTCCGTTTCCCGCGCCTCCGCGAGAAGCTCGTTCGCTTCGGCGAGCGTTGCGACCACGAGGTGCGCGGCGCGACGCATGGCCGGGCGGGCAAACTCCTCCTGATGGCGCTGAAAGTGCGCCTCGACGTCCTGCGCCGAAATCGACTCGCGTGTGATCGACTCGTCGATCTCTTTGCGCAGCAGGTTTTGCACCAGGCTCTCGCGGTAGGCCTGACGAACCACGGCGAGCTGGTCGTACTCGCGGCGCGCGGCTTCGCGCGCAAGCAGCTCGGAGCGCACGATGCCTTCGGCAAACTCCGCGAGGCGCGCCCGATCGCGCAGCTCTTCGCGAACGAAGGCGCTCTGTGCCGCGATGCGGTCTTCGAGGTCGCCCACGCGAATGACCACGTCGCCTACGCGGGCATAGGTGCGAAGGCGGCGAGCTTCGTCCTGCTCGGAGCGTTCGGGTGCCTCGACCTCAACGGGCGTTTGGGCGAGGCCAAGGGCCGGCAAAAGGAAGGTGGCGCCCAAAGCGAAGATGCTCATGCGAATCATCGCCCGGACCATAGCAGGCACGGCTGCCCAGAGCAGTTGGTGTTGGTCGACCTTGGCCTGCGGTCTGAACACGTGGAGGGAGGGCCGAGACCGCCGTTGGACGTGTCGCTGCGGCCAGTGGCACCGGTGCGCAGCGGCGCCTGCCGGTTTTTTGAGGTCCAAAAGCGACGCAGGTAGGATGTTGTCTTACATGTAGGCATATGCCTCCCCAACTGGAAAGCCCCCCATGACGAAAGCCCTTTGGATGCTCGACGAACGCCGGAAGCGGCGCAGTGCCAATCGATCGGAAGCCCTGCGCTTTCAACTGGAGCACACCAAGGAGCAGGGGGGCCTGGAGGCCGTGGCCCTTTCGGACAAGGACGGCCTGCTCTTGGCTTCCGCAGGCGAAGAAGGCGTGTGCGAAGAGCTCGGCGCCTTCGCGCCCCTCCTTTGCCAGTCTCCGATGGGTATGCGTTTGCCGCCGCTCCTTCGCGGCGGCGAGGTTGCGGTGCGCAGCGTGTCGATTCACGGCACCGGCCTCTTCATGGCCTGCCTGGGCGGCGGCGTCGCCCGTGACGCCTTGCTGACGCATACGACGCAGGGCGCACGCCGCATTCTCGCGGCGAACTAAACCTAGTCGAACACTCGGGTACGTCCTCACCCGGCTCGAAGGAGCAAGGAGCTGCAGCGGGTCCGATGGATGTGCACGAAGACATCCATCAGACACCCGAGCGTAGCGGTTGCGGCCTCCTCGGTTTTTCGCACGCTGCTCTGCCGATGGATCACCGCACGTCGGCGGCTCACGCACAAACTGAGGGAAGACAGCCCTTGCCACGTACGGGGCTAAGAGGGCACCGTGGCCCGTGTTTCGTCGCAGCGCCGCGCTTTGCGTTCTCTTAGTGATGAGTACCGGCGTCGCGTCGGCGCAGGATCCTCGGAGCTGCATCGAAGAGCTCACCGAGATCGAACTCGACTTGCGGCTGCGTCAGCTTGAGGGCCACTTCGAACGCAACAAGCGGCGCGCCCGCGCCCACTGGTATGCCTTCACGCTCTTCTTCGGCGCCGCGGCGATCACCTCGGCGGTCTTTGCGGCAACCGCCGACGAACAGGTGGACGTCTTCGCAAACACCGTAAGCGCCTCGGGCGCGGCGCTCACATTCTTGCAAAGCCTCGTCATTCCCGAACTGGCAGCGCTGGCGCCCCAGCGTTTTGCGCGCCATCCCGACGGCACGCTCGCCCAGCGCCGCGCCAAACTTCGCTACGGACTCGACTTGCTCGAGACGTCCGCGCAGCGTGCCCAAAACATGACAAACGTGGTGGCCTACATGACGCCGCTCGTGTGGAGCGCGACCTGGGGCACGATCATTCAGCGCCGCTACGACGCGCCCCTTCGTGTGCTGCAGATGACCGCCGGCGGGATCGCCGTGAGCGAAGCGCGAGTGCTCCTCACGCCCATGGGAAGCGTGCGATCCTGGCGATCGATGCGCGGAAGCTTTTGCGGTGGTCGCTACCTGCGCCGCTATGAACCGGCGGAGATCGACGCCCTCGAACGCGGTGAACCCATCGCGGCCCGGCGCACGCACTTCAGCTTTACGCCAATGGGGATGAGCTTTCTGCACCAGTTCTAGGCCAGACAAGAACACTCGCGTTCGTGTCTGGCCCCCTTGCCTTTGCCCGTGCCCTTAACCGTGCCCGTCTTCGGGTTCGTCACTTCCGTTGAGAGGAACGTGAGCGGGGTGGGGGCGCGAAAGCCTAAGCCGAAACACAAGGGCAGAGACACGGGCAGAGACACGGGCAGAGACACGGGCAGAGACACGGGCAGAGACACGGGCAGAGACACGGGCAGAGACACGGGCAGAGACACGGGCACGGCCACGGGGTTCGATAGGCGGCTTTTCCGCCTATCGAACGGCGG
>JBCCRV010000171.1:0-11813 GCA_039201085.1 Myxococcota bacterium
GAACAAGCGACCTTTTTCAAAGGTCCGCTTGTTCTTGGGCTAGGCACGGTGAAGCCGTGCACGTTTGGGGTGAAGTCATCTCGAACCTAGTTCGAGTGACGAGGGGCCCTTGTGAAGGGCCCCTAATGGGAAACGCTAGACCTCAATCAAGCGAACCTCGCTTGATTGAGGGTCTAGGCGCCACACGGGCGCAGCTGTCTTCTAGCTTGGTCGCTGCTCAGTCCGGGTAGCGCTCCTCGGCATAGTCGCGACGCACGCTTCCGATGCGCAGGTTGTCGATGCGCAGTCCGGGATAACCGATCTGTTCGGGAACGTTCGGTCGATCGACGAGATCCGTACTGCCTTCGATGGAAAACACCTGGGACAAACCAACGGTGATGGGGTTGTCGTTGCCGGCCATGCCGTGCGTATGCGTGGACCGGCACACCCACTCGTAGCCGCGCTCGATGAGCGTGCCGGACGCGTTTTGGCGCTCCCCGTTAACCCAGAGCTCGAGGCCGCCGGGCCCGAAGTTCAACCCAATGCGGTGCCAACTGTCGGTGCGCACCGGGGCGCTGCACGCGATGGCCTGCATCTCCAGCGTGAACTGCAGGCGCACGGCCAGCGTTCCGTCGGGCATCACGGCCAAGGTGATGTGCCCCGGTTGCTCGATGTCGACGGCGTCACGGCTAAAGATCGCGCGGGCCGCTCCGCCCGGGTCCGCGATGTACGCCCAAAAGTCGATGGATCCTTCGTCGAGGTCGAAGCTGGGACGGTCCGGGACGAGGAAGTGGTCGCCGCCCCTCGGCATGGCGATGGCGCTTCCACCGCACGGGCCGGCGGCTTCAAAACGCGTGCCGTTCGTCGTGCCCGAGCCACCGGTCACGTCGTCGACGACGTCGGCGTTGAAGTCGAAGAAGGCCACATCGCTGGGCTCGGACGCGACCACACAGGCAAGGAGTGGCGGAGGTCCGGCGTCGCGCATGTCGACGCCCATGTCTTCGCGCATGTCCGCGGCCATGTCCATCGCCATATCGATGCCGAGATCGGGCATGGCTTCGTCCGGAACGCCCCTATCGGGCGGCGCTGTGTCGGGCGAGGCCATGTCGACTGGCGCCACGTCGACGGCCACATCCGCGGGCCCCGCGTCCGTGAACTCGGGCGTGCAGCCGTCGCGGTAGTCGCACACTTCGCCGGCGGCGCATTCGCTCGCTTCGGCGCGTTCAAAGCAGACGGCGTCTTCGCACGCCGTCGACACGCAGGCCGAGCCGTCGTTCGTGCAGTCGCTCGCGGTCTCGCAAAGCGGTTCGGTGGGGCAGAACTCGGGTGTTTCGGGCGTGCAGCGCGGATCGACGCAGCGCCCGCCGAGGCACGTGTCGAAGGCGGGGTTGTCGTTCGGGCACATCACGCCTTCGCAGTTTCGCGTGAACAGCATCGTCACGGACGAGTCGCCTTCGGCGAGCTCCAACGTGACCACCCGCGTCGCGATCGATCGCCCGCCGCGAATCAGCTCGCCGCTCACGCGCCAGAGGCCCGGCGCGAGCCGCGGGTCGGCGACCTGCTGACCGCGTACGTAGTTGTCCGTCTCGCGAACAATTCGCGGTATCTGCTGGGCGGCGTCGCCCGAGCCGAAGCGCAGGAGGAGCGCGTCGAACTCACGAAAGGGCGTGTAGTCCGTACGCACGCTCACAACGAGCCGCGGTTCGCTGGAAGATGAACCGCAGGCACAGAGAAGAAGCAATGCGAAGAAAGCGCGCAACGCTCAGAGTCTACCAGTCCGCCCGGAGCGATCGCCAGGCCCAGCGCTCATGTGTCCCAACTCGCCTGTCCTACCTAGGGATACACTTCGGCACCGTAGGCGCGGCGCACGTTCGCGAGGCGAAGGTTGTCGATGCGCAAGCCCGGGTAACCGACGAGGGGCGGCGCGCCGCCGTCGTTCAGCTCGAGGGTGCCTTCACGCGTGAACGCCTGCGAGAGGCCCAAGGTGATCGGGTTGCGGTTGCCGGCGAGTCCGGCGTTGGAGTTTTCGCCGCACCGAACCGTGAAGCCGGTGGCGTTCAGCGCCCCGTCCGCGCGCTGCCGTTCGCCGTCGATCCAAAGCTGAAAGCCGCCCGGCCCGAAGTTCATGCCGATGCGGTGCCACGCGTTGAGCTCGATGGCGTCGCTGCACGCCACGGCCTCATCGTCGAGGGCGTTCTGAAGACGCGCGAAAACGCGCCCGTTCTCCAGGACGTACAGCGCAAGGTGCCCGGACGTGTCGGCAAAGACGGCATCGCGGCTGTAGATCGCCCGGGACTTGGCGTTCGTCGTGGGCAGGAACGCCCAGAAGTCGATCGAGCCTTCGTCAATGTCAAAGGCGCGCCGATCGGGCACCACGAAGTAGTTCAGCATCGCGGGGGCTTCGAGGGACGCACCGCCACACGGTGAACCGGCGCCCAGGCGGGTGCCGTTGTGCTGGCCATCCATGCCGCTTACGGCGTCGGTGATGTTGTCTTCAAAGTCGAAGAAGGCGATGTCCTCCGGTCCGGACGCCACCGCGCATGCGAGGGGCAGAGGTGGAGCGCCGTCTGCCATGTCGACGACCGAATCCATCGCAAGGTCCATGGCCGTATCCATCGCAAGGTCCACAGGCATTGTGTCCACGGCCATGTCGCGCACGCCGGCGTCCGCGTCTTCGGCGACGCAGCCCGCGACGTAGTCGCAAACTTCGCCCACGCCGCATGAAAGCGCCGAGGCTCGCTCTAAGCAGACGGCGTCCTCGCACGCCGTCACAACGCACGGCGCGCCCTCCGTTGAGCAGTCCGCTTCCGTTTCGCATTGCGCATCCGCGGGGCAAAACTCGGGCGTTTCCGGCGTGCACCGTGAATCCACGCAGCGTCCGCCTAGGCACGCATCAAGGGCGGGGTTGTCGTTTGGGCAGCTTACGTTCTCGCAGCTGCGCGTGAACAGGATCGTCACCGTCGCATCCCGGTCGCTGACCTCCAGCGTGACGGCGCGGGTGGCGAGGGTGCGACCGCCGCGCACGAGTTCGCCCGTCACGCGCCAGAGGCCTGGCGCAAGGCGCGGGTCGGCGACCTGTTGGCCTCGGACGTAGTTGTCCGTTTCGCGCACGATGCGCTCGTCCTCCTGCGCCGCATCGCCGGAGCCAAAGCGCAGCGCGACGGCGTCGAACTCGCGAAAGGGCGTGTAGTCGGTGCGGACCGAGACCACCAGCCGCGGATCGGTGGAGGACGAGGTGCAAGCGGCCAGCAACGCGAGCGCGACGAAGAAACGCACGCGACGAGGATACCAGCGATGCCCGAGCGTGCAGCGGTGGCCGCGAATTTCCAGCCACGCGGCGCAAAAGGGGCTAGCGTCGTCGCCCATGAACACGCCGCCCCCGGGTCCTGCGCCCGCGCCCACCAACCCGAATCGCAAGTTCATCATGCTCGCCGTTGCGGGCGTGATGTCCGTTGGATGCTGTGTGCTCACGGGGATCGGCGCCGCCGTCGGCACCCCGGCGTTCGTCAACTACGTCAAGCGCTCAAAAACGACCGAAGCGTCCGCGATGGTACGGCAGCTCGCCGAACTCTCTGAGAGCCACTATCTCGCAACGGGCTCGCTGCCCTCGCGCGCCGGGCCGCTGCCCGCGGTCCCGTCCCAGGACAAGTTCATGGTGGATTGGGCCGCCGACCCGGTGTTTCGCGCGATCGGTTTCGATGCGGGTGGACCGGTGTACTATAGCTACTCGATCGAGCCGACAGGGCCGGGCACGATCGCCATCCGTGCCCGCGGCGACCTCGATGGCGACGGCGTGCAATCGCTCTTCGAACTGACCATCGGCCAATGCACGGCAGACGCCGGTTGCCAACGCTCGCAAGGGATCTACGTCGAGCGCGAGCTCGAGTAGCCGCGGGTGCCCGATCGCTATGGAATGATGCAGATCGCGCGCCGGGCACGGTCGACGCCGCCGCGGTCATCGCGCATCACGATGTCGAAGCTCACGACAAGGCCCGTCGCGTCGACGCTGCTCTCGATCTCCGACGGCGTGAACTCGCGGTTGGCAATCACCGTTGCCTCGAAGGCCTCGTCGCCGGGATCGCCGTCGATGACGCTGAAGAGCCCATCCAGGCCCATCTCCGTCGAATAGAACGCCACGGGAAGGTCTTCGACGGCGGCCTCCGTCTGGTCCGCGCGCATGTCGATGAAGTCCTCGCGCGAACCTTCAGCGGCCTCGACCTCGATCACGTAATTCGTGGAGTCGGACGCACGAAAGGTGGGCAGATCGCCGCCGGCGCAGCCCGTGCGCTCGACGGGCGGCTCGGCGGTCCAATCGGCGCCGTCAAAACGGATCGCCGAAATGGCCGGCGGACGGTTTTCATCGTTGTCCTCGCGCACGACGGTCAGGACGCCGCTGATCAACTGACCCACGCCCTGATCGACGCAGGGGTTTAGGTCGCCTTCGTCGGCGCCTTCCGGATCGATGTCGATCTGGGCGTCGCCGCCCATGCAGACGCCGCCGAGGATCAGCACGTCACCCGGGATGTCCTCGGGGATTTCGATCTCGAAGCGGGGCGGACCATCGACGGCCGTCGCCTCACCGACAAAGGCAAAGGGCTCGTCTTCGCAAAAATCAAAGCCAAAGGCCGTGGGCGCAGGCGTGCAGAAGAGGAAGACCCAGCCGTTTTGCTCGCCCACGACGGGCGAAGTCAGGATGAACTCACCGGCGATCGTTTCACCCGGGCGCGCGTTCGTGCGCATCGGATCGCCCGCCGCCGTGTAGCGTACACCGAGAATGCGGGACTTCGTCACCAGGTAGGTTGGGTCCGGGCTTGGGCCGCAGGCGACTAGCCCAAGGGTCAGGAGTGCGAGAACAACGCGTGCAAGGTTCATCAGATTTCCCCCCGAATGCCGAGGGCCGGAATGATCGGAAGGCCGTTGATGGGCACCTGCTGGGTGAAGTCGTAGTTGAACACCAACCCCTCTTGGTTCTGCTGGTTGTAGACGTTCTGAATGTCGAGAAAGAGCGCCAAGCGCCACGAATCGAAGGTCCACTTCTTTTCGACGCGCAGGTCGAGCCGGTGAAAGAGCGGCGCGCGGTCCGAGTTGATGTTGTTGTTGATGGGGGAGTACTCGAGCGTATTGATGTCCACCACGCTGCTGTTCGGCAGCGTCTGCGGGTTGCCGCTGACAAGACGAATCGTGCCGCCGACTTCCCAGCCCCGCGGAAGGCGGTACGTGCCCGTGAGCGTGAAGATATGCGTTTGGTCGAAGTCAAAGGGGCGCCACTCTTCGCCCGCTCCGTCGCGCCGCTCGCTTCGCGAAAGGGTGTAGGAGAGGAAGCCGAAGAAACGCCGGCCCTCTGGATTCACGCGCGCCGAAATCTCCGCGCCGTAGATGCGACCAATGCCTTCGTTCACGAAGCCGTCGCCCGTGCCGCCGTCCGTTTGAACGACGCGGTTCCAAAGGCGCTTGTAGAAGCCCTCGACGCCGAGGCGCACGCCCGGCACCACGTCCCAGTCGACGCCCATGCCAAAGTGCGCCGAGCGAATCCACTCGAGATTCGGGTTGCCGATCTGCTCGCCGGATTCCTGAAACTCGGGTGGCTGACCGAACATGCCGGCGCCCGCCTTGAGGCGAACGTTCTCCGTCACGTTGTAGGCCGCCACCATGCGCGGATCGAAGTTGAAGCGACGAATCTGGCGGTCGTAATCCACGCGGCCGCCCAGAATGAGCTGAAAGTCCTCGTGCAAACGCATGTCGCTCTCAAAGTAGAACCCCGGACGGTACGACACCTGGCGAAGGTCGACGGACACGGGATCGTCCGAGAGGCTCTGCTCTTCGGACGCGCCCTCCGTCTGCCCTGGCGCGGGGCCGAAGTAGGTGATGTCGAACGGCGCGAGATCGCCATCGATGCCGACGATCAAACGCACGCGGTCGTTCGCCTGGTGCGTGAGCTCGACGCGGTGATTGGTTTGCCAAACGTTCAGGTCGAAGGAGATCAAGTCCGAGAGGCCAAACTCCGCCTGCTGGAGCGCCGCAAGGACGTCGATGTCGAGACGCGTGTCGGCGTTGAACTGATGGCGCCATCCAAACTGAAGGTGATTGAAGCGCTGCGTCAGGCTGGCGTTGCCGCGAATGTTCGGGTCGTCGCCCACGCTGTCTTCGAAGTTCAGGGCGAAGCGGTCGTTGCTGCCGTAAACCAAGAAGCGGAGCCGGTCGCGGTCCGTCGGCCGGTACGTCGCAAACGCCTGGTAGTCGTAGTAGACGGGCGCCGCGATAAGGCCGATGTCCTCCGGCAGGACGTTCTCAATGACGAGGTCGATCATGCTGCGCCGAACGCCGAGGGCGGCGGACGCGTTTTCGCCCACGGGAAACTCCGCGAGGGCGCTGATATCGATGACGCTGAACTCCAAGACGCCGCTGAATCCGTCGCGGCTGGGGTCGCGCACATCGACCTCGACGATGCCGCCGATCTTGCGGCCGTAGCGCGCAGAGAAGTTGCCGGGAAAGAAGTCGATGCGGTCGAGGAGGCGCGAGTTGATCACGCTCGTCAGGCCGCCGAAGTGGTAGATCTGCGGCAGCGGGACGCCTTCGATAAACACCTGGCTGTCCTGCGGCGAGCTTCCGCGAATGATCAGCTGACCCGTGCCGAAGGGTGGGCGGGCCACGCCCGGAAGCACCTCGATGGCGCGAAGCGCGTCGCCGCGCGTGCCGGGAACGCGCGTGAGCGCGTCGCGTGAAATGCTGCGCCGCGTGACTTCGCGGGGCGGTGGATCGATGACGGCACGGGCGGCAAAGGCCTGCTCGTCCGCTTCTTCGGCGGACGCCGGCCGGGCAAGTCGGTAGGTCACTTCCGTGACCTCGTTTTCGCCCACCGATTCGGTCTGCGTCATCTCGCCGAACGACTCGGCGATGACGCGAAGCGAATACTCACCAGGCGGTAGCTCGTCGACGGCGAAGCGTCCTTCTTCGTCCGTGACGGCGCGCCGCGCCACGCTCTCGTCCGCCGTCGCGACGATCAGCTCGGCGCCGGCCACGGGCGTTCCGTCGTCCTGCGAAAGCAGCTGGCCTTCGAGGCGACCGGGCTCGGGACCTTCGGGCTCGGGCGGCGGTTCCGGTTCGGAAAGCTCGAAGACGTAGCGGTAGCGAATGCGTACGGCGAAGGGCTCGCCGTCGCGCGTTGCCGGATTGAAGCGAAAGCGCTGCACCGCTTCGAGGGCCGCTTCGTCGAAGCCGTTGCCCACGGGCGTGAGCACTTCCGGGTCCGAAACGCTGCCGTCCGCGTTGACGGTGATCGCCAGCTCTACGGACGCTTCCAAGCCTTCGCTTTGGGCCGCCGCTGGGTAGGTCGCCTGAACGAACTCGGCGATGGACGGCGGTTCGATGACCGGTTCGGGCGGCGGTTCGGGCGCGGGCTCGGGCTCCTCCGAGCCGATTTGCTGCGCCGACGCAACCGCCGTGAGGGCGAGGGTGATCAACGCGGTAGCTCGTAGAAGGCGGAAAAGCCGCATGCAGCGTGTCCTCAAGGTCAAAATCAGGGGTGCGGGGCCCTACGGTCGCGGGAGCGTCGCAAAGGTAACGGGATTGGGGCACTTTGTCTCATTCGGACCGAACCCCGGACCACAGCTGGCGTCACGAAGCCGCGAAAGCAATCCCTGCCCATCGCCTGCTCCGCGCCGTTACGGGCGGTTTTGTCCCTTCGCTACGCCGAGTTGCCAGCGACGCACGGGCCCGCCAAGGTTCGAGGGTGAGCGATTCGCCCGAATGGCATCCCGAGAGTTGGCGAAGCAAACCCGTGGCGCAGGACGTGCCCTACGAGGACCAGACCGGCCTCGAGTCTGCGCTTTCCGAGCTACGGGTCTTGCCGCCGCTCGTGACGAGCTTCGAGGTCGAATCGCTCAAGGCGCAGATCGCCGAAGCGCAGCAAGGCAAGCGCTTCGTGCTGCAGGGCGGCGACTGCGCTGAAACGCTTGCCGACTGCCGTCCGGACGCCATCGCCTCGAAGCTGAAGATCCTGCTTCAGATGTCGATGATCCTGGTGCAGGGGCTGAAGAAACCCGTCGTGCGGGTTGGCCGGTTTGCCGGACAGTACGCGAAACCCCGAAGCAAGCCGACGGAGAC
Organism: Myxococcota bacterium; assembly: GCA_039201085.1. Lineage (GTDB taxonomy): Bacteria > Myxococcota_A > Polyangia > Polyangiales > Houyiibacteriaceae > JBCCRV01. The sequence goes on from JBCCRV010000171.1 coordinate 8,083, forward strand.
GCAAGGGGACGTCACGCTGCCGAACTATTTCGGCGATCTCGTCAACCGACCGGGCTTCGACGCCGAGTCACGCAAGGCGGACCCGGCCCTTCTGGTCGAGGGCTACAAGCACGCAGCCCTCACGCTGAACTTCATTCGCAGCCTGACGGACGGCGGCTTCGCGGACCTGCACCACCCCGAGTTTTGGGACCTGTCCTTCATGCAGAGCGCCGTGCTCGGGGCGGACCTTAAGCAGCGCTACTTGGCAGCCACGGAGCGCGTGCGCGGAAGCCTTCGCTTCATGGAGGCTTTGGGGGGCGCGCCGGCGGACTCGCTGCGGCGGGCGCCGTTCTTCACGAGCCATGAAGGCCTCAACCTCCACTATGAATCGGCGCAGACCCGCAAGGTTCCGCGCCGAGAGCGCTGGTACAACCTCAGTACGCACCTGCCCTGGATCGGCGAACGCACCCGCGGCCTCGAAGGTGCACACGTCGAGTTCTTCCGCGGGGTGGCGAACCCCGTCGGCGTCAAGGTCGGCCCGACGGCCAACCCCGACACGGTCATCACGCTCCTCGAGCAGCTCAACGCACGCGACGAACCAGGCAAGATCGTGCTCATCACGCGCATGGGCCCGGCCCTCGCCGAAGCGCTTCCGCCGATCTTGAACGCCGTGCAGGCGAGCGGCCGACCGGTCCTTTGGATGAGCGATCCGATGCACGGCAACACGCGCAAGACCGAAAGCGGCATCAAGACACGAAGCTTTGAGGCGATCGTCGCCGAGCTCGAAGCCTGCGCGGCCGCCCATCAGCAGGCCGGCACGGTGTTCGGCGGCGTGCACTTCGAACTGACGGGTGATGACGTAACCGAGTGCACCGGTGGCGCCCAAGCGCTCACCGAGGAAGACCTGACGCACAACTACACGACGGCCTGCGACCCGCGGCTCAACTACCGTCAGGCGCTGGAGCTCAGCTTTCGGCTGGCCGAACTGGCGTAGCAGGCCTCGGAAATGCAGATCCAGTCTTATTCGCAGGGCGCTGCTTCATCCCATTCAGCCGCGTCGCGAAAGATGCCGTCGGACGTTTCGATGACGCTTGCCGGATCGCAGCCTGCGGCGTCTTCAAAAGTGATGTAGCCCGTTCGGCGGCCGCATCGAAGCAGGGTCACGGAGGTGGACGGAGCGCGCACGCATTCGGCCAGGCATCCTTCGGTGGCAAAGGCGTCTTCGAGCGTTTCGTAGCGCGTATCGTTCAGTAGAAAATACTCTGGGCACGCATCCGGATCGCTGCGATCGACGAATCGCCGAAACCGTTCGAAGCCGGACGGGCAATCGGTGATGAACAGATCATCGAGGTACGTGCACTCGGCCGCATCGTCCGTCGCGTCGGCGCTCATGTCCGCCGCGTCCATCGCCGCGTCCCCGGCAGCGTCAATCCTGAGGTCCGTCGATACCTCCACGGCCCCGTCACTCGGTCCGTCCATCGCGGCATCGACGGCGGTTTCCGCCGCGTCAACCTCCGCCGCATCGATGGCGGCGTCCGTACCAGCTTCGCTGGGTGCATCCGTCGCGATATCCGAAGGCGCGTCCATGGCCGCCGCGTCCGGCACGTTCGAATCACGGTCACTCGAACAGGCGCCGATAAGAAGGACAAGAAGCATTCGCCGCATCGCATCGAGGTAGCACGCCCCCTTAAAACCGGCGACCAACCGCGGGTTGCACAAGCGGCCGCGATCGCTTGCTCCAGGTTGTGCCCACGCTATGTGGGCAGCCATGCCGCTTCGATTGGGTACGCACGATGGCCCGTTTCACGCCGACGACGTTCTCGCCGCCGCGCTGGTGCGCGTCTTTTGGGATCCGGATGCCAAGGTGGTGCGCTCGCGCGACCGAGAAGTGCTGGCTTCGTGCGACGTGGTCTTCGACGTCGGCCACGAGCTGGACGCCGCCCGCCTGCGCTTCGATCACCATCAGCGTGAGTACGAGGGTTCCCGAAGCTCCGCCGGGCTGGTGCTCGACCACCTCGAAGCCGAACAGCACGTTCGACCGGTGATCGCAGCACGGCTGCGCGAAGAGCTCGTCGATTACGTGGACGCCGTCGACAACGGCGCCCGCATGTCCGACGACGGTGTGCCGTGCTTCTCCACAGTGATCGGTGTCCTCAACGAAAGCGCGAATGAAGCCTTCGACACCCAATACGAACGCGCGATGACCTTCGCCGAACGGGTCGTGCGCGGTTTCGTCGCCAGCGTCGAACGTGCCGAAGCCGCGGAGCGCGCCGTGCGCGATGCGATGGAGGCCGCCGACAAAGCGGAAAGCCGTGTGCTCCGCTTCGACCGCTACCTCAAGTGGAAGCCCGCTTACTTCGCCCTGGGCGGCGAAAACCACCCGAGCCATCTCGTGGTCTTTCCCACCGAGCGCGACGTTCGCGTGCTGACGATTCCCGTTTCCGAGGGAAGCCGCGAGGACAAGGTGAAGCTCCCCGAAAGCTGGGGCGGTCTCGAAAACGACCACCTCGCTGCGGTGGCCGGCACCGGCGCACGGTTCTGTCATAAGAACCGGTTCATCGCCGCCTTTGACACGGTGGAGAACGCGCTGGCGGCACTAGAACGCGAAGGGTTGGCATAGAGGGGCGAAGCGTTGTCTTCGGCTTCAGCTCGGCGGACGCGCGGCGTGCTCGCCACCCAGCCGAATCTTCCAACCAGTAGAGGATCTCCGACGCGAGAGTTGGAGCGACTCGTCTCGGTCGGATTGAGTCGCTAACCTCACTCATGGTGTGTGACGATTCGACATTTCTTTGGATTCGCGACTGGAGGCCCCAAAGGTTCTTCACGGTCGAGGCGCTCGAGGGCGCGCTCCGCGACCAGCTGCGGCGGATGATCGGACGCAAGCTCGACGAAGTGTGGGTGGTCTGGGATCTCGACTCGAATGAGTGGTTCTGCGACGCACCCGTGCTGCTGGTAGTAGACGGCCAACAGCTCGAGGTGAGCGTCCACAACCTTGACGAGCTACACGTCTCGCTCGACGCCATCGACCGGTCGGCACCTTTCGGGTGGGTGGACGAGCCTCAGCTGAACTTCGATCTCGAATGGCGCTGCAACCCCTCCCTGGTCCCCGGCTCGATCCTCGGGCAAACCGTGACAGGGTTTGGGGCGGGGGAGTACGCGTTTGAGCTGGCCGATTTCGTCGGCACGCTGCCGTGGGTACTGGTGTCCCTGGAGGTCACCTAGCGATCGAAAATGGGCTCGACGAAAACGCGCTGCGTTTTCATTCGCCCGACGAACGCAACGATTTCCGGATGAAGCGATTCGATTTGAGCTCAGGCGCGTAGGCCTCCTACGGAACCGTCGTACCCGAGCGCATCGATTGGGCGAACCGCACAGGGTCCAAGGCGGCCGCCGCGGACTCCCACCGGTGACCAACGCTGCTCGATGCTGCCATCAGCAGGGACCACCCATCACCGGCTCTAAGCTGAGCGTGTCCTGTTGCTCGATGCTGCCCGCGCGTCTGGACCAGACGTTGCGCGTCTACGTCGTTAGAAACGCGGGGTCACGTGGGCTATGTCCCGCGCCCTATGGTCGTGTCGCAAGACACGAGAGCCATAGGGCGCTGCCCCCACCCATTTTCTTTACCCGTTCGACGGCATAAGAAGGCGGGGGAGAGGGGCTTCACCCAGAGGCGCGTTGGGGTCCGACGCCAACGGCGGCGGCGTGGACCGCGAGCGCAGCGAGTCGCGTCCACAGTACGGGGCCCCCAGCTC
>JBCCRV010000172.1:0-11689 GCA_039201085.1 Myxococcota bacterium
TCGCGAAGAGCGACGAATACACACTGTATTTTAGCGATGAGCGGAAGTGCTGTGATGTTCAGGAAATGTGCGAGGGCGCGTCGGCTGGTGACTTTTCCGGGCTAGCTTCCGTCACCCCCGTCCAAGCTTGCATCCTGCCCCGAGGCTCCGTCCATCGTTTCCGCATCCGCTCCCGGATCCGTCGACGAGCCCGAATCACATCCGCCCACCGCGAGAAGAAGTGACGCACTCCAAAGGAGCGCCGCCCGTGCGCGGGTCGGGCAGATCAGCAAACAAACGCTTCTACCGATCACGATGGGCGCCCCTTCTGGTTCGGTAGCAGTTCTACGCGCACGCCTCCGGGCGAGGCTTGCGCTCTCCATTCAACCGCGCCCTGCACGCATGATCAAACCCGCCTTGGCCGCCGCGCCGGTATGCCTTGCCTCTGGTACGAACGGTCTGGGGGGCGTTTGCCTGCAGACGGCTGAGCTGCTGCTTGATCTACTGTCTACTGCTAACCGTCTACTGCACAGCTCGGTGGCTCGCCGCACCGAATCGTTGGATGGCTCTCGGGACACGCGGGGGTGCATACTGATACCCGTTCGGAGCAAGCGAAGACGCAGTCGCCGTCCACGCAGTGGTCTGAACACGAAAGGTACCCTCCGCCGCGGTGGGTGGGTCCTCCCTCGCGTTGTGGAACGAGCCGCTCAATGCGTCTGCAGGACCAACACCCGCACGTCTCTACGGGAGCGCAACGAACTTCTCCGGTTCCCTCGTGCGCACGGCGCTCCGCCTCCAACTCCGAAACGGGCACGGACGTGAGGCGTAGGTCCCCTTCGTGGAGCGTATATCGCGTGAAGTCGGACCGGCTTCCGGCGAAGAATATAAGCGTGCCGTTCACACTCCTTGGGCTTTCGATCAGTGTGTCCACGCCAAACTGTCGAGGGTCGGTCACCGTGTGGAAGTCCTCCCCGCCGTCAAGCAGCACGGACGCGGCGATCTTTGCCAAGAAGAACGGCTTCATCGCGGATGATTGAACGGCGCGACGAAGGAACGGGCGACCGTCCAACACGCAGCCGTTCCCGTCGATACCGAGCAGTTGCAGAGGGCGCGTCGAGTACGCATGGACTTCAACGTCTTCAAATCGAAAGAGAGCGCCGGCCTCGCTGGTGGCACCAGACGGAAGCGAGCGCTGGCAGACGGGATCGGACGTCGGTGCGTTGCGGTGCTCGCCGCCGCAGGCGGCGAGCGTCATGGCGAGTGCCAGTCGTGACCATAGCGAAAGGAAACGGGAAAACCCCCGCAAGCCTCTTTCGAGACTCGTCGTGGTGGACCAACCATGAGTGGTGCGCGAAGGCTGGCGTTGCGCGTGGGGAGATGGACGTATGTAAGGCATCGAGGTCTCCTGCCGCTTCGAACGCCTCGACGGTCAGGACGCCGGCGCGGCTGCCGCGTCGAGACACGGTGCGCCGTCGCGTTGCGGCGTCTCCGCGCCGTGTGGGGTTGAAAGCATGCGTTACGCCGTGGGGTTGTTGTCGGTGAACTGCTTGCGCTTCCAGAACTGAAAGCCCGCGAACGCCCAAACGACAAAGGGAAGGAGCGCGGGCACGAGCTCGTTGCCCTCAGGCACCTTTCCAAGGGCGAACGCCGCAAGCGGCACGAACCCAAGAAGCACTGCGCCAAGCGCGGACGAGACTTTGGGTACGTACCCTTGCTCCCAGCCGCAGCTCTCGCAGCGGTAGTCTTCGTTCGCGTTTCGGACCTTGCGCAGAAAGAGGGTGGGCTTCTTGCAGTTCTGACAGACTCGTGGGGGGTTATTCATGATGACTCCAAGCTTCGATTTGAAAAAACGGAAGAGGTGGTGAGCACCCTCGATGGCGCTGCACATGAGCACGAGACGTGCCAGCGCCGAAGGGGCGAACATGGCGCGTTTCTGGGCGTTTTCCCGGCGAGACGCGGACGGACTTTCTCCGTGTCAGTCGGCAACCCACCGCGAGACAGCGACCCGGGCCGCGTCCTCCGGCTGTGAATGGTGAGCGGCGTTGGCGGCGGCCCCGTGACCCTTGCGCACTCATGCCGGCGAAGGGTCCCTGGCCAATCACTCCGACCCCCGTCGCGGCAGCACATCCACCCACCAAGGCAGCGCCGTTGGCGCCTGCGAAGCGTTCACGACGCACGGCTGAGCAGCCTTCGTCGCGTTCCGCACGCGGATTGGCGCAAACGGATCGAGAGCGTGTGTGCTTCGTCGTTCGAGGGAGGGCCATTTCACTTCGCCCGCGCACTAACCCGGCGTGTCGCCGCAACCTTTGGACGAACGTGCGCATGCAGCACTCTTCAGGTGACATTGCTCACGCGTGGATGAAGCTGCGCGCTTGATGCGCCGCGCGTTGACGGCGCCAAGCGTTCGTTGCGCGATGCAGAACGCCGATCACCAACTGCTGAGCGCTACCCGTCCGATCCCGAGAGCGATTCCACCAGCGCTTGAAGCCGCCTACGCCGCGGCGCTTCGCGCTGCTGCGCAATGGCGCGCTGCACCACGGGAATGCCCGCGGCGCCATAGATCTCACGGAACGCCGTGGACGCGTCGTCGTGCAGCGTTTCCGTCGTCACCATGCGCAGGAGATCCTGCTGCATGTTCGGGTCGTTCTTCGCCTCCGGCGTCAGCTTGCTCGCTTCGATGTAGAGCGGTAGCGCATGGGACAGCCAGCCCTGCACCACGTACGCCCGCGCGTGAAGGAGCAGCGGCCGTGGATCGTCCGGGTGGTCCCGGTGGTACGTGCGCAGCGATCCGATCTCCCGTCGTCGCAGTCGGCGCCCGCGATCGAGCTTCGCCTTATACGCACGCAGCTCCTGCGGCACGCCCGCAGCCCACGGGTTGGCGTCCGAGTCCACCGCGGGCGGCAGCTCTTCCTCCACCGTTTCCTCGGCCACCGCCGCCGGAGGCGCAGCGCTTTCCACCGCCGGTTCGGAACGAAACGCCGCCATCAAGGCCAGGAGAATCAGCGTCACGCCGGCGCCGACGAGCAGCGTCTTCGGCGGCTTTGGCACGTCGCCCTGCCGAATCCGCTCGAGCGCTTGCGTGGCCTTCGAGAGGCGCGCATCGACGGGGCGCTCATCGTTTGGGCGCGCGTTCGCCGCGCCCGACTGCGAAGCTTCCGCCGGGCGCGGTGCCTTAAGCGAAGGCATCGTCGTGCGTTCCGCAAGGTCAGGGCCGCGCGTTTCCAAGATTCGCGAGGGAAGGGCCGCGAGCATCGCCGCCGCGCTTGGCCAGCGGTCCGCCGGGTTCTTCGCCAGCCCGCGCTCGATGAACGCTTCGACTTCCTTGGTGAAGCGAAGGTCGTGCCGCACTTCGCCAAGTCGTCGCGGCGTGAGCGCGAGGTGCGCGCGAAGCCAGCCCTGCACGTCCGGCGACTCGAAGGGAAGATGGCCCGTCAGCAACTCGTAAAACACCACCGTCGCCGAATACAGATCGGACCGCGCGTCGCAGGTTGCGCCGCTGACCTGCTCTGGCGACATGTACGCGGGCGTGCCGACGATCTGTCCGACTTGGGTCAGCTTCGGATTGCCGGGCGAACCGTCGCCTTCGGCGTCCGCAAACTTCGCCAAGCCAAAGTCCAGCACGGACACGTGATCGTCGCCGCTCGGAAGCCGCCGAACGAAAAGGTTTGAGGGCTTGAGGTCCCGGTGAACGATCCCCTCGCCGTGCGCGTACGCGAGCGCGCCGAGCAGCTGCCGAAAGACCGGTACGGCGCGCTCGAAGGCGAACGCTTCTGCCTCGAGCAACGCTTCGATCTCATCGCCGTGGGCGAGCTCCATCACCAGGTACGGATGCTCGTCGACGCCAAAGTCGACGACGGTCACCACGTTCGGGTGGTGCAGCGCGGCCAGTGCCTTCGCTTCGCGCAGGAAGCGCTCCTTCACGCCCTCGTGTTTAGCCGCCGTGCTGAGAAGCACCTTGAGCGCCACCGAACGGGATAGGTTCAGGTGCGTCGCTTTGTACACCCGCCCAATGCCGCCTTCGCCCAGCGTCGTTTCCACCCGGTAGCGACCGGCGAGCGTGCGCCCAATGAGCGGGTCGGGTTCATACCCGGTCGGCGTTGGCGCTTCCACGAAGCGAACCATAGCGACAGAGCGCCCCGCTGACAGCCATGGGCTGCGCCGAAAATCCTGACGCGCCATCCGGCTCCTCCCCCTGCGTCAATCGAAAGCGGCGACGAAAACCCCTGCCAGCGCAATCATCCGGCGCGAAGCGGCGGGGCCGCGGTTTGCGTCGCCATCCAGCCTTGCTGTTCATAAACGCCGTCAAAGAAGGCAAAACCGCGTCGCCAGAGGACGCGGCGCCTCAGAACTGGCTCACCCAGTCGTAGAGCGTGCCGCCCGTCCAGATGAGCACCCAAATCGGCACGAGCACCGCCGCCACGGCGAGCAAAAGCCCCACGCCCACGATCAGCCCGTCGGCGAGACCGCCGGACCCTTCGCCTCGATGGCGCTCCAAAAGGGCCAAGTTTCGGCGGTTGCTGCGCCATGCCACGTCAAAAAGATCGCCCACCACGGGGATCGCGCCGAGCACCACGTCCACCACGATGTTGAAAACCATTCGCAAGAGCGTGCCCGCCGGCACCCGCTCGCGGCGTGCCGTGATGAGCAGCGCGATCGAGCCCATACCCGTCAGCGCATCCCCAAAAACCGGGAAAATCAGGCCCAGCAGGCCATCGAGCCCCACGCCCCCCAAGATTGGCAGCGTCACCCGATCGTCCAGCCAGCGGACGAGCTTGCGCACCCGAACTAAGGACTTCGAAGGCTCGGCCCCGCTCACGCCTTCGTCCTATCCCAACGCTCCGCTCCCCGCAGCCAAAGACTGACGCGATTTTCTCCCGATTCGAGCTATGGTGCGCCGCACAGGAGGACCCCATGAGCGAGCTCGCCGTCACCACCTATCTCGATACCTTCCCAAACTGGCTACGAAACCTCGGTCTTGATGCAGAAGACCTCGCTGTTTTGCTCACCGTTGAAGGCGTCGCGGAGGACGCCCGCGAGGCCGTGGCAGGAGGCATCAACTACCTCTTCAAATCCCTCGATCTGATCCCCGACGGCATCGACGACATCGGCTATCTCGACGACGCCTTCGTGCTGCGCGTCGCCGCCGACCTCGCGACCCGTGAAGACCTCGGAAGTGCGACGGAAGAGCAGACCGAAACGCTCCGCCGACTCGCCGACGAGTGCGAGATGGTGCGCACCTTTTTGGGCGACGACTACGCCCGCCTGGAGAGCTACGTCGTCGGCCTGCGCAACGGCGCGGCCCGCGGCCGAAGCGTGGCGGATATTCTCAGTGATGAAGACACCTGCAAGGAACTCATCAGCGACGTGGGCGGTTTTGCACGGGTGTACGAGTCGCCCAGCTTTTCCCGTGAAGAAAAGAACCTCATAAAGTTGAAGGCGTTCTTCGACGCCAAGCTTCCCAAGTAGGAAGCGCGCCAACGACTTCACCCCCAATCGATGCGAAGCTTCCACGCATAGGAAGCGTGCCCAAACGACGGATACGGGCAAGGAACCCTTCATGAACGCGATCGCGATGACGCTCATTCTCGTGAGCACCCTTTCCTTCTTTTCATGGTCCGCTGCGCGCCGCTGGCGCCAAATAAAGCTCGGCGTGCCGGATGCGCGCTTCCAATGGAACCTCGCGGAGATCGCGCGCCGCACAGGCAAGGTGCTCATCGTCGCCCTCGGCCAACAGAAGATGGTCGAGAAGAAGCGCTACGGCATCGCGGGCCTCGCGCACGTTGTCATCTTCCTCGCCTTCCAGGTGCTGCTTCTCAACTCGATCCTCCTTTGGGGCCGCGGCTACAGCGAGAACTGGAACTTCTTCTTCGGTCTGCTCAACGAAGAGCACATCGTCGGCCAGCTCTACTCACTCGCGAAGGAGCTCGCCGCCGCCGGCTGCGTCGTCGGCGTGCTTGCCTTCCTCTACCTGCGCGTCGGCAAGAAGGGCCACAACCAGGCGGACCCGAGCGTGACGGGCGACAAGCCCCGCATGACCGTCGGCTTTGAGCCGAAGCTCATCCTCTTCATCATCGGCTCGATGATGGTCGCCGACTTCCTCTACGTGGGCGGCCGCGAAGCGCTCCTCTGGCAGGCCGCTGGGACGGACGCGCACTTCGTCTGGTACCAGCCCGTCGGCTCCGTGCTCGCCTTGGCGCTCGACGGCGCCAGCCGCAGCACGCTCACGACCATCGAACACATCGGCTTCTGGTACCACGCCGCGTGGGTGCTTCTCTTCCTGAACATCCTCCCGTACACGAAGCACTTTCACATCATCACGGTCATTCCGAACGTCTTCTTCTACGACCCGCGCCCCAACGCGCTGCCCCGAATCGACGACCTCGAAGGCCGCGTCGAGCGCGAAGAGAGCCTCGGCGTCAAGACGATCGCCGACCTCAACTACAAGCACATCAGCGACCTCTACACCTGCACCGAGTGCGGCCGCTGCAGCGACAACTGCCCGGCGTACATCACGAACAAAAAGCTCTCGCCGAAGCACCTCACGCTCGCCCTACGCGACCACCTCTACGCCTCCGAAGAAAGCACCTTTGGCGGCGCCGACGGCGTCGATGCGACCATCGGTCCGATTCACGCAATCGAAGAGGGCGAAGAGATTCACACGAATCCGAAACCCCCCGAAGGCGCCTACTTCCTCAAGACTGAAGCCGGCGTGGAGATCCTCCCGCACATCCTTCACCCGGACGTGATCTGGAGCTGCACCTCCTGCCGCGCCTGCGAAGAGCAGTGCCCCGTCATGATCAGCTACGTCGACAAGATCGTCGGCATGCGCCGCGAGGAAGTCATGATGAAGTCCGAGTTCCCGCCGCTCCTGCAAAAGGCGCTCAACGGCATCGAAACAAACGGCAACCCTTGGAACGAGTCCGCGATGGATCGCGCCGTTTGGTCCGAGGGCCTCGAGATCCCGACCATCGAAGACCACCCCACGGCTCAGGTGCTCTACTGGGTGGGCTGCGCCGCCGCCTACGACGAGCGCGCCCAGAAGGTCGCCCGCTCCTTTTCCATGCTCCTGCGCGAAGCCGGCGAAGACTTCGCGATCCTCGGCACGAGCGAGAGCTGCACCGGCGACCCCGCGCGCCGCATCGGCCACGAGTACCTCTTCACGATGATGGCCGAGCAGAACATCGAAACGCTCAACGGCGCTGGCTTCGGCGACCAAAAGAAGACCATCGTCACCGCCTGCCCCCACTGTTTCAACTCGCTTCTCAACGAGTACCCGGATTTCGGCGGCCACTACGACGTCGTGCACCACACGGACTACCTTCAGGGCCTGCTCGTCGCCGGCAAGCTGAAGCCCACCAAGCCCGTCGACGCCACCGTCGTCTACCACGACAGCTGCTACCTCGGCCGCTACAACAAGGTCTACGACTCGCCGCGCCAGGTGCTTCAGTCCATCGAAGGCGTGAAGCTCGAAGAGGTCGATTACTGGAACAAGCAGCAGGGCCTCTGCTGCGGCGCCGGCGGCGCCCAGTACTTCATGGAAGAGACGAACCATGAGTCGGTCCCCGCGAAGCGTTCGCTCCAGCTCTACGACACCGGCGCCGACACCGTCGCCAGCGCCTGCCCCGTCTGCATGTCGATGATCACGACGGGCCTCATGGCCCACGAGAAGGACGAAGAGATGCGCCGTCTCGACGTCGCCGAGCTCCTCGCCGAAGCCATCGACTTCAAGGTCGCCTTGCCCGCCGCGGCGGAGTAGGGCGCCCGCCGTGTTCGGTGCGCCTCTGCTCGCAACGGTGTTCGCGCACCTAACAGCAGCGTGCGAGCCGCTCACTGCTGCGCCGCACCTGACGGCAGCGTGGGGCGCGCAACTTGCGTCGACGCTGTCCGCACACCTCGCAACGTGGGGCGCGCAACTTTCGGCGACGCTATCCACGTTCGCCTGGACGCCCGTCGTGCTCCTTCAAGCCGGCGCCGCCACCGAACCCGCCGAACTCCCCGGCGGCTACGGCGCCGCCCTCCTGCAGGGCATCATCTCCCTCGCCGCCGTCTGCCTCCTCGCTTGGGTCGTGCTCAAAGCCCTCTCGTCCCGCGGCTTCGGCCAAGGCAACGGCCGCGCCCTTCAAGTCATCGACCGCGTCGCCCTCGACGCCCGCCGCAGCCTCGTCGTCGTCAAAGTCGCCGAACGCACCCTGCTCATCGGCACCGGCGACGGAGCCGCCCCGAACCTCATCGCCGAACTCGACGGCGAAGCCTTGCCCGAAGCGCCCCCCGCCCGCTCCTTCGCCGACGTGCTCGCCGACCTACGCGGCAAGTCCGACAGCACTGAGTAGGAGCTCGCCTGCGTTCGCCGGTAGGAATCGGCGGACTCCACGGATTGCCCCTTCGGGCGCACTCGTTTCATAAGCGGTCATCTGCGTCGCCCACCATTCTCTTTGAGCTCCGCCCACTGACACGAAAGTAGAGCCACGCGGTACGTTCGTGCCGCGCGGAGTTACGGACCTCGGGTTCGTCTGGCAGCGGAAAGTCATCGCAGACTCATTCGACCAACATCAAAGTGTTCGACGGACGAGTCTAGTGGTGGTACAAAGTCTCGGCATATAGCCCTACTTGCCGAGGTTTTGTGCATGGGCGACTCTTCGAAAATCGACCGGTTGATCGCCTTCGCGAAAGACGGGCCGTTCCGGGCACGGGACCTTGGAGACCTGGGAATACCGAGGAGCTACCTTACGCGGCTAGTCGATCGGGGGGCGCTCGAACGAACATCCCGTGGGGTTTACCGCCTCGCGGATGCACAGATCACCGAGCTGCACTCCCTCGGTCAGGTGGCGCTTCATGCGCCCCATGTGGTGATCTGCCTGCTGAGCGCATTGCAGGCGCATGAACTCACGACCGAGGTTCCAGCTGCGGTCTGGATCATGATCGCACACAAGGCCTGGGCTCCGACCTTTGATTCGCTGCAAGTCGAGGTTGTCCGAGCCAGCGGGGCCGCGCTCGACTACGGCGTCGAGGAGCTCACGATCGAAGGCGTTTCGGTCAAAATGACCCAACCGGCGAAGACGGTGGCTGACTGTTTCCGCTACCGGCGACATGTCGGACTCGATGTCGCGCTCGAAGCCCTTCGCGATTATCTCAAACGCTCCGATGCATCGATAGACGCGCTCGTCGAGGCTGCTCGCGCGGATCGGGTGCTTTCAGTGATGCGCCCCTACCTAGAGGCGCTTGCGTGACCCGGAAGGAGCCCAAGAACGTAGCGGCGTCGGTCCGAGCCCGGCTCCTCGCCAGGGCGAAGACCAACAAAGAGGACTTCCAACTTGTCCTCACTCGCTTCGTGAACGAACGGATCCTCTACCGCCTCTCACGCTCGGAACATGCACCTCGGTTTGTGCTCAAGGGCGCTACCTTGTTTGTCGTTTGGCGGGGGAACCCGCATCGAGCAACGCGCGACCTCGATCTCCTCGGCTTCGGAGCATCAGACCCCGAGTCGGTGCGGAAGGTTTTCACCGACGTGTTTCGGAGTGACGTTGAGGAGGACGGCGTCACGTTCGATCTTTCCACGCTATCCGTCGGCCCGATTCGCGATGACCAACGATATGGCGGCGTTCGAGCGACCATCTTGGCGGGTCTCAGCGGCGCAAAAGTTCGGGCTCAGATCGACGTCGGTTTTGGCGACGTCGTCACGCCGACGGCTGCCATCATCGATGTTCCCACGATACTCGATCTGCCATCGCCGCGACTTCACGCGTACCCGCGTGAGACGGTTGTCGCCGAGAAGATCGAAGCGATGTGCCAGCTCGGACTCGCGAACTCTCGGATGAAAGACTTCTACGACCTTGTGATTCTCTCGCGAGACTTCGAGTTCGCCGGCGGGCTCCTGCACCAGGCAATCCGAGCGACGTTTGACCGTCGCGGAACAGCGATTCCAACATCGGAACCCGTCGCCCTGACGCCCGTGTTCTATAACGACGCGTCCAAGCGCCAACAATGGCGGGCGTTCCAAAAAAAGGCGCGAGGAACAGACCTCGGGGACCTCCCCGCCGTTATGGCTGAGGTACGAGCCTTTGCACTTCCGCTCATCCAGCAAGACGAGCTCACCGACTGCAGATGGGTGGATAGCGAATGGTGCCGAACCGGTAGCTCGTGATCCATGTTCGGGGTCCCCGTTTCGCCCGGGGGAATGCGCGGAGACCGACGGTTCCCCACCGACGGCCTTACCTATGTCGGTCCGTCCGTCGTCGGCTGCCACGGCTGCGAAAACGTCGGCGGCTTCGGCAGCTCACCGAGGATCGGCGATGCGTACACCGTCAAAATCGTTGCGCCTGGGCCCGCCGTCAAAAAGATGCTCGGCGAAAGCTCGCGCACGTACGCGTACCGCACATCAAAGCGCTCACGGCAGGCCGCAACGATGCCATCGGCGCGCGAAGGGTCCATCCCGTGCGCAACAGCGATCCACACCGGCATGTTCTCGTCGGGCAACGTGACTTCCTTCAGCATCGCTTCCTGCGGAGGCGTATCGCGATGAATCGTGCCCTTCGGCGTCGGCACCCCCTCGATGAACTTCACAATCGGCCGCCGCTGCAGCAGCTTGCCCACGATCACGCGAAGGTGCTGCGCCGACGAACTCTTCTTCGGGTAGTCGAGATCCATCACGTGAAAGACGCTCACGGCCAGCGTGCAGTAGCGCTCGATCTCCTTAACGATCGCCGCCGTCGAATGCCCCGCCCGATGCATCTCGCCAGCAAGAATCACCGCAAGCCCCGCGCCGACGTCCGTCGTGCCCGTGTCTTCGACAAAGATGCGCGCCGCGTCCTCCGGTTTGCGCTGCCCGAGTGTCTCCCGCGCCCGAACCGCCGCATCGTAGGAAGGAATGATCTTTGCCGAAGAGTTCACCACCAAGATGTCCCCCTCGCGCTTCAGCGCCGGCGAAATCCCCGTAAGCGTCTCCGCCGCCGAAGTCCCCAGCACATGCGGCCGCTCCTTCGCCGAGTCGACCCACTCCACCACCTGCGAAAGCGACATCACATCCGCCGAAGGCTTCTGCACCCCATCCACCGAAAGATGCTGAGGAAGCAGGTAAACCCCGTAGCGATCAATCACGCCCTGGCTAAGGTTCGACCCCTGATTCGTAAGGATTTGCATCCGATCGAGGCTCCTCGTGTGACACGAAGGTGTCAACGGTCCCTTTGGAATTTTCTACAAGTGTGGCGCCCGAAATACCTGAAATGACGCGTTTCGTGTGAGCAAACGAGCATCTGCATCACGCGGGGCGGCAGGCATCGGGTCCAAGGAAACATTCCGTTCCCAATCGACGAGCGCACGACCAACTCCGATTGATCTTTTTGCTCAACTCCGATCGCGACCGGCGGAGAAAGCCCGCCGTGAAGAACGAGCACCCAGAGCAATCGCCTCCTCGTGAACCCACGAAGTCCAGCTTCGAAGCACTCGATGCCGCGTATTCGCTCATTTCGATTCTCGTGCCCGTGGT
Source organism: Myxococcota bacterium (assembly GCA_039201085.1). GTDB lineage: Bacteria > Myxococcota_A > Polyangia > Polyangiales > Houyiibacteriaceae > JBCCRV01. Next base: position 11,462 of record JBCCRV010000172.1, read on the forward strand.
CGCCGCCGTAGGCAAGCACGATCGTTCATTGAAGTCGCAGCTTCAACGAGCCGCTTCGAGCATTCCGCTGAACCTCAACGAAGGTTGGGGACTGCAGGGCGGAAACAAGCGCGCACGCTACCTCTCGGCGCTCGGTTCCGCTCGGGAAGTCGCTTCGATCGTCGAAGTCGCCCGGCGATGGCGATACATCTCCGATGAAACAGCGTCCGATGTCGACCGACTCGTAGA
>JBCCRV010000173.1:0-11686 GCA_039201085.1 Myxococcota bacterium
GTGCCCAAAACGGCCACCTCATCGCCGCCAATAGGCTGAAGATCGGTCAAGTGAACGTCTCCATCGAAACGCGTCGCCCAGCGGAGAGCGCCGGGGATGGACGCGCTGGTGCTCGCCCTAAACACCGCCGGCGCTCTCCGCTGGGCGACGCGTTTCGATGGAGACGTTCACTTGACCGATCTTCAGCCTATTGGCGGCGATGAGGTGGCCGTTTTGGGCACCTTTTCGGGCGAGCTCCGGGTGGAAGACGAACGGCGTACGAGCGCTGGGCAGCGTGACGTATTCCTCGCCGAACTCGAGGCGAACGGAGCGCTCGTCCGTCTGCGAGTCCTGGGCGGCGTAGGCGACGAAGACGACGCTGCCCTCATCGTTCACGCCGACGCTTTCGAGGTGGCGTTGGGCGTGCAGGTACCCTTCGGAGGATTCTCGGACGGCGATGCCGAGGGACCGCTCGAAGTACTCGTGCTCCCCCGATGATGCACCGTTCCTTTGCCGGGGTTCGCGGGCTCCCCGCGCGAGCGTACGCTCGATCTTCCCGTAGCTCAGCGGGGGTCTTCGCCCTTTGATCCGGGTAGGCTCGCCGCTGCACCCGAGTGTCGGATGAAGACAGATCGAGCCACCTTGGCCCCGTCGATTTCCGTCCCCGGAGCCTGCCGGATGGGACGGCAAAGGGCCTCGCAGGCCAAAAGAACGAAAAAAAGGCAGACGCCTTGATAAAACCGGCGCGACGTCCGCACTCAGTGCTTGTGAGGCTTATGTCCCGTCTGACGACCCTTCTCGCCTGGTCCCTCGTCGCCTGCCACGGCAACGTCGAAGAAGCGCCCCCGTTTGAAATCGTCACGCCCCCAGTCCCGGATGCGGCGCCGTCTCTCTGCGACCCGGCAGATCGGGGCAGGAGCCATCGCGATTCTCGGCGGCTCACGCGCGGGGAGTTCGAGCGCACTCTCACGGCGCTCTTCGGGCCCTCCCTTGAGGACGAGGTCAGCCGCGCGATGCCCCTCTTTCCCGAGGAGGCTTTTGACGTGCCGGAGGTACCCAAAGACTTCCTTCCCGAGGCGTTGCCCCGTGCCGTGTCGGAAGCCCACGTGGACGCGATGATTCAAGCTTCCACCGACCTCGCGCGGCGAGCGGCAGCGGATCCGGAGTTTCTAGCGCAATACGGGTGCCCGATGCCGCTTGAGCGGGCATGCGTGGCGACGCTGCTTCGCAACTTCACCGCGCGCGCGCACCGTCGCCCCACCGATGAAGCCGAGCTCGAACGGCTTCTTCGCGCGTGGGATGAAACGGGCGATCTCGCGTCCCTACTTCAGGCCACGTTGCTTTCGCCCCGCTTCGCGATGCTCCTTGAGGATGGGGGCGAGGCGGACGGCGAGCGGGTGCGTCTGAGCGACTTCGAAGTGGCCGTTCGCATTAGCTACGCGGCGGTCGAAGGCCCTCCTGACGATCTGCTCTGGAGCGCCGCCGAACTCGGAGAGCTGCAAACGGTGGAGCAGGTTCGGGCGCACGTGGAGCGCTTGCTCGAGAGCGAGGCGGGACGCGCCCGCGTACGCCGCTTCTTCCGCTCCTGGATGGAAATCGATCCCACATCTCGCGCCGCCGTCAGCGATGCCTTTCGTGGCGAAACGGATTCGGCCCGTCTCTACGAAGATGCGCTCGCCGACTTCGACCGCTTCGTGGACTACGTCGTATGGGAGCTTGAGGGCACCGTTGACGATCTGTTCACCGACACGACTGTCTTTCCCTCGTCCGCCGAGCTCGCTGAACTCTACGGCGTCGTAGGCAGCGACGGCGAGCCGCAGTTCGCCAGTACGCCCCACCAAGGGATCCTGCTTCGCGCCGCCACGCTCATTGGTGGACTCAACGACTCACCGATCATTCTCCGCGGCGTGTTTCTGCGCAGACGCATCCTATGCGACACCCTCGGCGCGGCGGACTTCGACGGCAACACGCCCAGCGAAGACGATCCCGCGTTCCTCGACCGTTCGGTCCACCCCAACCGCGACGTCGTCGCCTACCGGACCCGCGACGAGGCGTGCATGCGGTGCCACGCATTCATCAATCCGTTGGGCTTCGCGCTGGAGGCGTTCGACTCCCTCGGCCGCTTTCGGACCGAAGACCGCGTTTTCGACGCAGAAGACCTTCCGAGCGCCGCCCATCCCATCGAAACGCGCGCGGAGGCCCTTGCCATCGAGGACGGCGCGCGGGACGAGGTGGATTCGGCGGGCGAGCTCGTGGAGGCCTTGCTCGAGAGCGACAAGCTCCGCGAATGTGCCGGTCGGACGCTGCTGCGTTTCCACGCGATGCGCGAAGACGGCCCGGACGACGTCTGCCTTCTGGAGGAGCAAAGCGCGCTCGCCCGCTCCGCCACCGTGCGCGAGCTCCTCGTCCACGGCATCGCTAACGAAGACATTTTCTGGAGGAACCTCTAGTGCTGATGCAACGCGGCCGCAGGCACTTTATCCGGGGCGTCGCGGGTTCGATGCTCGCCATCCCCTTTCTCCCTTCGCTGAGCAGAACGGCGCGAGCCGACGAAGCGAGTCCAAAACGCTTCGTATCGATTCGTTCGCTCTATGGCCAGCCGGAGCAGCTGTTCTATCCGGGCCGTCCAAGCAACGAGGTGGGCGACCACGTGCGCCACCAAACGTTTGCCGCAGGCGATGTCATCTCGCCCATTCTCGGCGAGACCTTTGCGCCTGTGGCCCACAAGCTGAGCATCCTCCGTGGCGTGGGTCTTTGCAGCGGGGATCACAACAACCACACCATGCTTGCGCCGGGTCCGCGGCCGGAAGGTCAACCCCCGCGAACGCGCACATCGATGGACGAGCTGTTGGCCCAATCGTCGCTCTACGATTCGCCTCCGCCTCATCGCATTCTTCGCGCGCAGGTCCGAACAGGGCATGGGTACTCGTGGCGCGACGGCCAACGCCAACCCTACGACAGCGTCGTCGCCCTTTACCGAAGGCTCTTTCCGTCCAGCGATGTGGAAGACGACGCGACGCCGCGTGACCTGCAGGCGCAGCGCGCCCTAAACCTAGCGCTGCCGGGTGTCGAGCGCGTTCGCGACGGCCGTCAAATCGGGCGCGCCGACCGAGAGCGTCTTTCCAACTACCTTCAGATGCTCTCGGACGCCGAGCGCCGACTGGAAGCGCGTCGTCAGCGTCTGCTCGCCTGCTCGGACCCCGGGCTGAGCGGAACGGTGGCTGCCGGCCCGGGCAACCATGAGCGCCACGCCGATCGGTACCACCTCTACCTGGAGTGGAAGAACGCCGCCTATGACACGCTGGCGGAACTGACGGTGGCTGCATTGGCCTGCGACATGACGCGCGTCGTGTCGATTTCCGCCTCCGACTTTGGAAGCCGGCACGGCGAGAACGGCAGCACGTTTCACCAGCCTTCCCACTGGACCTACCAGCACCGCGATCCGAGCGATCCGGGCGGCGACAACATCGCGTTTGTTCGCGGCAGCGACGAAGAAGCCCGCGTCCTCCGCATGTATCGCTTCGTCGCAGGCAAGGTGGGCCGCTTGATGAGCCTGATGGACAGCGTCGTCGACGCGGACGGCAGCACCCTGCTGGATGGCTCGCTGGTCTACTTCGGCAACGAGCTCTCGGGCGCTGCGGGCCATCACGACTATTCGATGCCCATCGTGGTCGCTGGGACCGCGGGTGGTCGCATCCAGCCGGGATACTGGGACTTCACGTTCAGTGGATACGCGAGACGGGCCCGCAACCGTTTCTTCAGCGCCGTCGGTACGCAGGTCTACGCCAACTTCCTGGTCACCTTGATGCACGCCCTCGGCCTTTCGCCGGACGAGTGGGAGTCGGTTCAAGGTGGCGCGGGCTTTGGCCAAATACGCGTTTCGAACCGATACCGATTTGGCGGTCCCTCGGGGGACTGGAGCTTCGAAGAGATCTACGGGGACAACGTCACCGGCGACGCCGCTCGAAGACGCACGATTCCCTACTGGTTTACCGACGGATCAACGGCGTAGGCCGCCTCGAGGTGGGTCGGAGATCGTCCAAGACTGCGCTTGCGGCTTTTTTGACCATCGAGGGGTAAGTCCGGCATTCCCGAACTGCGCACGATGCGCACAGGAGGAACCCGCCAATGAACACGCCGAACCAGGACGCCCTTCTTCGAACGCTCAAGGATCTGCTCCGCGAAGTGCTGCACGCCCGCTTTGACGGCGCTGCCTACGCGAAGCTTGCTCGTGCCCACGGCTACGCCGACGGCTACATGCGTGCGCTCCTGGACTCGGGCCTCGTGAGCCAGAAGGAGCTCCTCAAGCTCGTGGGCGAAGAACGTCGCCGCTTCCTCGACGACGCTGCCGTCGCCGCCTGAGCGCGTTCGAACGCCCCCTCCTGATGAGCTCTAGGGCCTGTCTTCAAATGAACGCCCGTGGATTCGTGGTCAGATCGTCTGCGAGTTTGCGTCTATGAGGCGAAGGAATCCCCAGCGGATTTCGAGCCGAAGAGACGGCAAAATCGTGGATGGACTGGGCGCGAAGGCATGGGTGTTCATTTGAAGACAGGCCCTAGCCCATCGAACGAAAAAGCGGCGCCGTCGATACGACGGCACCGCTTTTTGCGTTGCGCGCGAGTTCGCTACTCGACTTCGATGAGGCGCACGCCGTTGGCGAGATCACCCGGCGTCTGCCGGCGCCACCAGTGGGCGACCATCGCCTGTCCGCTCTGCACGATCTGGTTCGTCCAGTAGCCGGCGCTGTCTTCGTCGTCGAGCACTTCGACGGCCCAGTCGTTCTGACCGTTTCGGCGCGCATACATCACGCGGCCTGCCGTCGAGTCTTGGTAGGCAATGCGGGGCTGGCCGTCGACGACGGCGATCGAGCTGTCGTCGCCGACGATGTGGCGGCCGTCGGGGTTGCGCGTCGACCCGTCTGTTGAGCCATCGTCGACGGTCTCGCGGAGGCTCACCGTACCGCTGCTGATCTGGGCGTACCGTAGCCGCTCTTCCGCGCCGTCGACGTAGCTCACGTGCCAGACGTCGCTCTCGTCGATGACGAGGCTCGCGCCAATGCCCGAGTCGCCCGTGACGTCCAAGGGGTCGCTCACGCTCAGGGGGCGATCCCAACCGTCGATGAGGAACGGGCTTCCCCAGCTGCCGTCCTCAAAGGACGCCCCCATCAGGTTGCCCGCGACGCGGTCGTAGTACACGAGGGCCATGCCCGTCGACGTGGTCGCCAGTTCGGCGAAGAGACCGACGGCGACGGGAAGGTCTTCGATGAACGAGTCAGTAATGACTTCGCCCGTGGGCGTCGTCAGGCACTCGCCGCTCTCGTCGCACATCGTGCCGCCGCCGCAGAGCGCGGCGCGGCACGGAATCGTCTCGGTGACGACCTCCATGATCGTCCAATCGAGCGTGTCCGTCGGAACGCCGCTCGCCATGGCCACGCGAACGGTGGAGGTCGGGCGGCCTTCGCCTTCCGTCGGCGTGCGCGCCAGGTAGGCGACGGCCAGGCCGCTGCCCGTTTCTACGAGCGATGCATATTCGCCGTTGAGGTCCGAATCGTCGATGACGTGAATGTCGAAGTCGCTTCCGGGCGTGCCGCTGGCGAACTTGAGCTGGTGGCTGTCGCTGTCGCTGTAGGCGATGTGCACCGTCGTGCCGTCCGCGACGAGCGACGTCCAGCGGCCCACGTCCGGGCCCGCCTCGCGTACGCCGCCGCGCCAGCCCGTGGGGTCGCCAAAGACGGGCTCGGAAGGCGCGCCGTCGACGATGGCCCAAAGAAAGTCGCCCGTCGGCTCGTCGTACTCGCCGACGACCAGGTCGCCGTATTGAAGACTCTCAGCCGGGACTCCGGCGGAGTAGCCTGACGCGTAGACGGTGCCGCCGGCGCCTGCCGCGACGTCCAGGAAGGTGGCGAGGTTACCGGGGCTGAGTGGGCCAGCCGGTCCCGTTTCGGGCATGCCGTCGTCCGTCATCACCATCATTTCGACGCCGCCGTCCACGTCCACGCCCATCTCCGTGGGTGTGGGGCCGTCGTCGCCGCAGTCGCAGCCGGCGATGGCCAGGCATGCGCTGAGCGCGACGATGCCATTCACCGCGCGCTCGTCGCGCGCCCGTCGGCGGCGCCGGCGAATCCACAGCAGACCGACGATGAGCAGGCCAAAGCCGAAGCCCGTGTCCGAGCCCGGCGCGCCGCTCACGCGGCAGTCGCAACCGGCGCCGGCGTTCGGGTTGGGGCGGCCGCGAATGATCGCCGTCGACGCGCGCGCGATGTTCTGCGCCTCGTCCCGCACTTCCACAATGGCGGCGTCCGTTGGCACGAGCAGGCCGTCGCGGCTCAGGCGAACCCACTCGCTCCAGCTGTCGCCGGAGGTCCAGCGCGCCTCGAGCTGGTCGCGGCTGCTCACGATGTCGCGGGCCGTGACGCGCGTTTCATCGCCGACGGTCTCGAGCTCGACGTCCGGTGCGATGATGTCGACGAGCACCTCGGCGCTCGCGGGCGAAAGGTCGACGCTGTCGGGGTCGCCCATGATGCGGGCGCGCGCTTCGACGGTGTGGCGCGCCTGGAAGAGCAGCTGCTCGTCCTCGAGCACCAGGGCGCTGTCCGAAGACCAGGCCGTCCACGGCCCACCGTTCACTCGGGCCGAGTACTCATAGTCCACGCCCTGCGGGCCCGACGCGTCGACGGCGAGCGTGAGCTGGGGAAGGGCGCCCTGCCGCCACGTCTCGAGGGCCATCGCGTCGCGGTCCAGCTGAAGGTTCGTGACCACGAGCGACGTATCCGCCGGGAAGGAGAAGGCGGAAGGCTCGGCGATGGCGAGGTTGGCAAAGATGCCGAGGAACTCCTCGCCGCTTTCCTCCACGCCGCGTACGCCCCCTTCGGGCACTTCGAGCCGAAGGCCCGCAAGCTCCGGAAGGGCGAAGCTTCCGAGGTCGCTGATCGCCGTGGCGGCAAAGCCTGAGATGACGGACTCGACCAAACCGGCGAGCGACGCTGTGTCTTCCTGGAGCAGTTCAGCGTTGGTGATCTCCGAGTTCGCCGCGTTCACCGCCGAGATCGTCGGCACGAGCTCGCCGTCCGTGACGCTCAGGTTGATGGGCACGCTCACGTCCGAGGTGAAGGTCATGAAACGCACGTAGCGCTCCGTGCTCCACACGTAGAAATCGATGCTGAGGTCCTCGAGGTTGGCGACGAGGAGCGGGTCTTCTTCGGTGCCTTCGCCGACCTCAAAGGCCAGCGGCGTTTGCGGACGAAGGGTGATCGAAATCGGCGCCGAGTCTTCGGGGAAGACCAGCTGGCCCAGCGACGAGACGAGCAGCGAGAAGAGTCCGCTCGAGAGCTGCTGTGAGAGGTTCGTGCCCGCGCCGATGCAGAGGAGGCCGCTGTCGAAAAGGCCGTAGCCCGCGGCGTCGAGGTAGGACTCACTGATGCCGATGCCCACGTGTGGGATCTCCGTCAGGCCCGGAACACGGTTCCCGCGGAAGGTGGCCACGCGTGGAATCGTGGGCCGCGCCGGCGGCGGAATCGCCGGGACGCAAGGGTTATTCGCGGGCGTGACGGTGAAGTCGCGGTTTGTGCCGAGGAAGCCGCCGTACATGAAGACGCTCAGGCCATTGTTGACCGCCTCGCCGTTGCCACCCGCCGCAAGCAAGAACTGCCCCGGCGCGTGCGTACCGGGCGAGATGCTGCCCACGAAGGCTTCACCCAGGTCGCCCTGACCGTCGACGCCGAGCAGGAGCGGAACGCAGGTTCCGTCGCCGAACTCGCAGACGGCGTTGGGGCCGGCGCCGTTTGGCGAGGTGCCCGTTGGGCAGCCGAATTCGCCCTGGGTGGTGCAGAGCTGGTCGTCGAGGGCCCCCTGAAGGATTCCGTCGATCTGATCCTCGAGTAGGTCAATGACCTGCTCAGTGATGAAGTCCAGGTCGATGGCATTGCAGACCCCGAGGATTCCACCGTCAAAGTCGACGTCCGAGGTCTGGACACCCTGTCCCGGGGTGATGGTGGTTTCGAGCACTTCGAGTCGCGTGTATCCAGCTCGCGCGGCCCTAGTCTCCTCCGTGAGGGCGATGGTCGACCGGATGCCGACGAAGTCCCGGCTGCCGCCACGGGTGTCGACCATCACTTCACAACTGCCCGGCCAGTTCACGCCCATGGCCGGGTTCCCTTCCACGCGACTATCAACCACGATCTGAAGGTCCACCTGCAGGCGGTTGGGCGCCTGCGGCGTGAGGTCGACATCGCGAATCTCGATCGCGGCGAGGCAGTTGTCGTCGGGTTCGTTGCACAAGTTGAATGTGAAGATGGAGAGCACCCGTTCGGAGATCGGCGGAACCTCAAAGGTCAGGTCGCCGATGAGGTTTTCCACGAGGGGCTCGATGTTGTCCTCGAGGAAGTCCAGCCCCTCTTCGGTCACGCGAACCTGCACCGAGTTTTCGATGCGCTGCGCGATCGGAAAGCCGCCCGGGATCGGCGCTACGCCGCAGCTGTCGCCGCAGCCACCGCAGCCGTCACCGCCGCAGGCCATGAGGGTGACAAGGAGCGCCGTCTGCAGGCAACGCCACGTCGAAGACAAAAGGCCGAAGGCCCCCGTACGTTCAGAGGTATGCATAAACTAGGTCCCAATCCCGGCGCCACCCGCGCCTGAGTGTCAGCCTAGCCCGACGAATCGCGCTCCCACAAGCGTGCTGGGCCTTCCGAGCCGGGAAATCGCGCATCGTCCGAAACGAAAGACACCCGCCTCGTAGAACGAGGCGGGTGTCGCTTAAGCCGAATGTACGACTAGTTGATCTCGACGCCCTGGGCTGCGAAAGTCGCGGTGATCTGCCAGGCGTTGCAGCCACCGTCTGCGGCGTTCGTCGTGGGGTCGCACGCGTCCGTCATCCCTTCCGTGTTGACCGAGCAGCCGTCGGCGCCGCAGAGGCTATCGGGCATGACCATCCAGTCGGACTGAGGGATCTCTCGGCAGTCATTGGTCCCCCCGTCGAGCGCACCCCGCGTCACGTTGCAGAGCGAAACGCTCAGCGTGACCGGCGAGGTGAGTTCAAGAGTGGCGTCGAAGGAATCTTCGACCGTAATGAAGGCCGAAAGACTGCCCGCGCTGGGGTCGTCATCGCTGAGGGCGTAGCGGTTCGTGCCTTCGTCGCGCGTGCCGATGCAGTTTCGGTTGGCGTCCAAAGGAGCGCGGTTTACGACGAGATCGCGAAGCGGCAAGGTCAGCAGCACGAGATTGGGGTCGACCACGTCGACCACGGGCACCGACACGACGGAGTCGAAGATGCCCGAGGTTACGACATCGCCCGTGATGGTTCCCACCTGAACGCCGGGCGGGAACTCGCCGGTGTCAAATGTGAAGGTGCCGCCGTCCTGGCGCCGGCCGAAGCCCGTGCGAATGCTGACTTCGCCGTCGGCGTCGGCACCGGTGATTTCAATGAGCCAGTTGAAAGTTTCGTTATCGAAGAGGTCGGGCAACGCTATGTTCGCGGCAATCGCCAACGAGTTCGGTGCGTTGATCGCGAGGCCAGCGATACGAAGCTCGGGAGCCTCAGGTCGTTCTTCGTTTGAAGCGCGCCAGCAACAGTTGCCCATTTGGTTTTGCGGACCCGGTGCCATCGCCATCGACGACTCCGCGAAGAACGAGGGGCAGGAGTCGTTGACGCCGCTAACGGCCATGTCCTCGCCGGTGGCCATGTCGTCGCCCGCGGCCATTTCGGCGCCGGTGTCCGTGGCTCCGCCGTCGTCGTCGCCGCAGGCGCTGCCGAGGGCAAGGAGCGCGCCCAAGATAAGGTAGTGGTGTTGCTTCATGTGTCCTGTCCTAAGTCCCTGCCGGCACCCCGCCGGCCATCGAGCCGAAGCGTACCAGCCCCGGATTTTTCGGGCCAATAGGTCACGGCTCCGAGCGGAGGCCTGCATCAGGCGGCCGCGGCGATGCCTCCGCGGCAGGACGACGGCCCACACCTGACTGAGCTCTGAGGAAAGATGACCGGGCTCGGACATGGGCGACGCCTTCGGCGTGGGGGCCTCGGCAACGACCTTCGTCGCCGGGGGGCAACGGCTTTTGGGCGGGCACGGGAGCGGGCTCCTCGACCGCGCGCGATTTCAGGCGCCCGCTAGCCGAAGTCGACGAGTTGGCGGAACTCGCCAACACGGGCGGCAACGTCGGCGTCCGAGATCTCGAGCAGCCGGTCTGGGCCGATGCCTTCGACGCAGAACGATGCCATGGCAGAGCCGTGAACGACGGCCTGGCGAAGGCTCGCCTGCGTGATTTCGCCCTCGCGGGCGATATAGCCGAGAAAGCCGCCGGCGAAGGTGTCGCCCGCGCCCGTCGGGTCGATGGCGGCGAGCGGGTAGGCCGGCGCGCTGAAGATCGTGTCTTCGGTGAAGAGGATCGCGCCGTATTCGCCCTGCTTCACGACGAGGCAGCGCGGGCCAAGCTCCGTGAGCGCGTTCAGCACGTGCACCAGATGATGGCGGCCGCTGAGCTGGCGCGCTTCCTCCTCGTTGATCACCAACACGTCCACGCGCTTGAGCAGGGCCTTCAGGTCGTCCAGGGCGCCGTCGATCCAGAAGTTCATCGTGTCGGCGATGACCAGCTTTGGCGATTCGATCTGATCCAGCACACTGATCTGCAGTGACGGCGCAATATTGCCCAGCATGACGTAGGGCGTGCTGCGAAAGCGCTCGGGAATCTTCGGCGCGAAGTCGGCGAACACGTTCAAATCGGTGCGAAGCGTTTCGCGGCTGGTCAGGTCGTCCGTGTAGCGGCCTTCCCAGTGGAACGTGAGCCCGTCCGCGACCTCCAGGCCTTCCAGATCGATCTTTCGCGTGCGCATCGTCTCGATGGCGCTCTCGGGAAAATCGTTGCCCACCACGCCCACGAGCTGGGTGTTGGCGAAGAAGCTGCTGGAGATCGACGCGTAGGTGGCGCTGCCGCCAATCACCTTTTCGTGCGTGCCTTGGGCGTTGTGCAGGGTGTCGAAGGCAACGGATCCGACAACAAGAAGCGAGGACATGACGTGGTTCTTTCTTCGGGAGAGCGGCAGCAATACCGCGTTCAGAGGTAGCGTCCGACGACCGGCCGCAGCTTGTCGCGCGCTTCGTCGCTGATGCGCTCGGGGGCGGTGATGATGCCGTGGGCCATGGCGCTACTCGCGGGCGCCTTCGATGCGTCTGGCAGGCGCCCGGCGACGGCCTTCACGATCGCGCGCGCCGTCGAGATGTTCTTTGCCATCACTTCCATGACTGCTTCGACGGACACGCTTTCGTGCGAGGTGTGCCAGCAGTCGTAGTCCGTCGCGAGGGCGAGCGTCGCGTACGGAAGCTCTGCCTCGCGGGCGAGGCGTGCCTCGGGTAGGTTCGTCATGCCGATGACGTCGACGTTCCACGAGCGGTAGAGGTTCGACTCGGCCCGCGTCGAAAACTGCGGGCCTTCGATGCACACGTAGGTGCCGCCCTTGTGCACCCGCGCGCCCACTTCGAGGCTCGCTTGATGGAGCGCTTCCATCAGTGCCGCGTCGACGGGTTCGGCGAACTCGGCGTGGGCGACGACACCCATGCCCTCAAAGAACGTGCTCGGCCGCGTGCGTGTGCGATCGATGAACTGGTCGACGAGCACCATGTCGCCGGGCTCGATCGATTCCTTCATCGAGCCGACGGCGGATACGCTGATGAGCTGCTCAGCGCCGAGCTCCTTGAGGGCGAGGATGTTCGCCCGGTAGTTGA
>JBCCRV010000174.1:0-11633 GCA_039201085.1 Myxococcota bacterium
CATCGCCGTTGGCCGCCGCCGTGATGCCGATCAGCTCGTACACCCGAGATGTGTCGGCCGGTCCAAGACCGCCGCTTTCGAGCGCCTCTTGGGCGAGCTCGCCCGCGCGCTCGTAGTCGATGTCCGCGTAGGCCGCGTCGGCTTCGCGAAGAAGCTCCGGACCTTCCTGGGCGCCCGCCAAGGGCGACCAGAGCACGCAGCCGCACCAGAGTACACCGCAGTACCAAGGCAAAGAGACGTAGCCAATCGCGCGCTTCACTATCGCTCTCCTTCAATGCGCGTACGGTACTCCTCCGTCGGAACGAGGGAGATCACGAGCGGTGTGCTATCTCGGTAGACGTTTCGCACGATGCAGCCCGTGAGCAGCACTTGGCTTCCAGCGAGGGCAACGGCGGCGTACGCGATCGCGCCTTCGGGCACATCCGGAAGGCGAACCATGCCCCGCTCAAAGTCCGTAACGGGAACGTTGCCCGTGCGCTGGGCGCCCCGCACCTCGCCGAACTCGGCTTCCTGCAGGAGAATATCGGGGCAGACATCGCCGTTCTCCACCGGCAGTGCGAAGACCTCGGCGGTCTCTACATCGTCAAAGGCGCGGCGCGAAGGGAACTCCAGCAAGAACGGTTCGGTCACGCTGCCGCAGGCGCTGGCTGCGAGAAGAAGGCAAAGCGCGCACGCCCTCGGGTTCGCGGTCATTGCTGCCCCAACTCGCTCGCCCGCACCATGCCGATCGTCGAGAAAGCGTCTTCCGTACCCCCGTCGCCCGCATCGAAGCGCCATATCTCGTAGTCGCCAATGACGTTGCCAAGGGTGTCGAAATCTACGTCGCCGCTCGCTCCCGTGTAGTTGATTTCCGATCCCTCCCGCAGCCGTGACAGCGCCGTGCGCAAATCCTTCGGCTCCACGTTCGAACCGGGCAAACGCGATATCGAAAAGAGCGCGTCTCGAATCGCGGTCCCGTCCGTAGAGCGCGCGGCTTCGATGGCGAGCATGAGCATGATGGTGGCGTCGTACTGCTGCGCGCCAAAGATGCCCGGCAGTTCGCCGAAGCTCGCTTCAAAGTTCGACTCGAAGTCGTTGTACGATTCGGTCTGGGGCTGCACGACGGGCGCCGTTCCGGTCACGCCGTCGACGATCGACGCGCCGCCTGCCGCTTCCGGAAAGCCCGAATCACGAAGGCCGTCGGTCGCGATCCATAGGACGTCCGGCGCATCCGAAAGGCTGTTCCAGTCGCGAAGGATTCGGCCCCCGTCGGCGGGAAAGCCGACGAGTGCAATGCAGGCGCGCTCGGCCATGCCCACGGACGCAAGCTGGTCGCGCACCGTTGACACTTCGTCGCTGTAACCCGACTCGCCGCCGGAAAAGGGCGTGGGCGGTACAACCGTCTGCCCCTCGGACGCAAGGCTGGAAAAGATGCCCGCGATGCTCGCGGCAAAGGGGTTCCCGTACTCGTCGTCGATGTGCAGAATCGCCAAGCGATCGCAGCTCTCGTCGATCGCGTAGCGCGCGACGACTTCCGCTTGAAGCTGGTCGCTCGCCACCGTGCGAAAGAGAAAGCGATTGCCCGCCGGCTGGGCCGCGTCGAGGGCCACGCTCGTCGAGCAGCAGCTCACCTGCGGAATGCCGGCGTTGAACGCCACGTCCTGAACTTCAAGGGTCGCACTCGAAGCAAGCGAGCCCACGATGGCGACGACCTGGTCGTCTTCGATGAGCTGCTGGGCGGCGCGCCGTGCGCCCTCCGGCGTGGTGCGGTCATCGATCACGACCACCTCCACGGGCCGGCCGCCGAGCAGTCCACCCGCCGCGTTCACCTCGAGCACGGCTTGCTCCGCCGACTCGGCGAGATGCGGGCCTACGGACGCAAGACCGCCGGAGAGGGACACGACGACGCCAATCCGGATCGGGTCCGTGGGAATCGCCGGACCGTCCGCCGTGCACGACCCCGCCAGGCCTAGGAGAGCCACGAGGAGCCAGCCCCCCTGGGCCACTCGGCGAAAAAGATAGGTCATATGAGCAGCCTAGCGGCAGTCGCCGGCGTAAGTCGATGATCCTGCGCTCGGCCTACTCGAGGCCCACCCGCCGACGGGTCGTCTCCCCCGACCGAATTCTAACGCGGTACTGCTCGCGAAGTCCACGTTCCGGATTGACAAGGGTGAGCGTGTGCACGCCGGCGGGCAGTCGGTAGCGCAGAATGGGCGTGGTGCCGAGCGACTCGCCCCCGAGCGACACGTTCGACCATGGAACGGTGTCGAGCACCAGGAAGCCAAAGGCCTCCTGGGGCGCTTCCTCCATCGCGGGCGCCGGGCTCGGTTCGGGCGCCGGCGCGGGCGCGGGCGCCGTGGCTTGCTCGCGCGGTAGACGCGGCCTCCGAGGACGGCGTGGCCGTCGGCGGGACGACATCGCAGAGGGTGGAGCCACCTCGGGCTCGGAAGGTTCGGATTCGGCGCGTTCTTCGGGGTCGAGCGCTTCGACGGCATTGCCGTCTGCTTGGCGCTCCGCCGCTTGGCCCACGGCGTCACCCACCACGGGCTCGCCCACGCGTACGCCCGGAAGCACCGGCTCGTTCGAAGCTGGATCCTCGGCGGGCGGTGCATCATTCGCCCCCTCGTTCCCGCGAGCGGGCTCGGCCGCTTCGCCTGTCGAAGCTCCTTCCACGCCCCCGGCCCGAGCGGTGAGCCAATCCGGTTCGGGCGCTTCGCTGCCTGAGCGCACAAAGATCGCCGCGAGCGCGCCACCGAGGATCGCGGAAATCAGGAGGACGATCGCCAGGTGCCAGCGCCGGAAGGGCGTGGCGAGTTCGACCTCTTCGCTTTGCACCGGCGGGATGAGCGAGGACGTGGACATGGACGAGCCAGTCGGTGCGCTTCGCAGACCCGAGTGGCTTCCCGTCGTGCTCGAAAGGGACGGCGCCGGTATCGAATGTTCGCCCGTCATGTAGGCCGCGAGCACCTCGCGCTCTTCATGCCGCTCCTGCTCGAAGAGCGGGCGCACGAAGGCACCGATGTCTGCACGTGATGCGCGCAGACTCGCGGCGTGCATATACGCTTCGAGGTCCTCGCGAATCTCGGCGGCCGACTGGTAGCGGCGGCTCACATCACGCTGGAGGCAGCGGTGCACGATTGCCGCAAGCGGCGCCGGCACCTCGTCGTGGTCGAGCGGCATGATCTGCGAGTTGAGCGTGTTCTGAAGGGTCATCACCTCGCTCTCACCCTTGAAGAGGCGACGCCCGGCGAAGGCCTCCCACATAACCACGCCCAAGCTCCAAAGGTCGGCGCGGTGATCGTGCGAGCCCGGTTGCGCCTGCTCCGGCGCGATATAGGCGAACTTACCCTTGACCTGGCCGGCCTGCGTCTCGTTGAGCTGCGTCCCTGCCTTGGCGATGCCGAAGTCGAGAATCTTTGCTTGGCCTTCGTACGTGACGAAGAGGTTTCCCGGCGAGATATCACGGTGCACCACGTGCAGCGGAGTGCCGTCGAAGTCGCGAAGGGTGTGGGCGTAGTGAAGGCCATCGAGCACATCGATGAAGAGCCGGACGCCGACGGCGAGCGGCATCGGCTGACCGCGCCGGCGGCACTGGTGAAGCACGTGAGCGAGGGACTGGCCCTCGAGGTATTCCATGGCCAAGTAGTGAAGCCCGTCGGCATCGCCGATCTCGTACGTTTGAACGACGTGCGGGTGGTTCAATCGCGCCGCGAGCCGCGCTTCGTCGAGGAACATGCCGACGAGCGCTTCGTCTTCGAGGTGCGGGTGCAGACGCTTAAGAACGGCAAGCTTCGTAAAGCCCGCGGGTCCGCGACTGACCGCAAGAAACACCTCCGCCATACCCCCATGGCCGATCTTCGCGATCAGCGTGTACTTGCCGAAGGCATCTTCGGCCGGTCCACTTCGCCGGGCGCGCTCGTCCACAAGACTCACCAACATAAGTTTCGCGGCTCCGGAGAAGCGTTGTCAAATGACGGCCACGTGTCGGATTCGTAGGAACTCACGCCGCGCGTTCGACCTGGAGCACCCTCGATTGCTTGGCCGGGAGGTCGATGGCGAAAAATCAAACGTTACGATCGGATCATGCCGATCGCAGCGGGGTGCTAGCCACGCATTCAAGCGAATCCGGTCCATCAGCCCACCCCAAGCCTTGGGAGGCGAAGCACCCCGCAATTACCCAAGGCCGCCCCTCAACAAAGGGCGGCCTTGCGGGTTTTGACCGAGCGCTACGAGAAGTTCGGGCCGAAGGCGCGGTCCGAGAGATGGACCGCGCTCTCGTCGCACGTACGAAGGATGCGCGCGTTGGCCACGATGCTCGGCACGATGTTGCGGGCATAGTGAATGCCCACGGCCTTCTTGCCTTCGTAGAAGGCCTTCTCGTTTTCGCCGTCGGCGCTTTCGAGCTTGGTGCGCGCGAGCACGGTCTGCTCAAGAAGCAGCCAGCCGATCGTCAAACGGGCCATCATGTCGAGGAAACGCTCAGCCATGAGCGGAATGCGCTCCGTCTTGCCGCCTTGGAACCAGCCGAGGAACTGCATGACGCTGCCGCCGACGGCTTCGTGGGCCTTCTGCAGGTTGGCGAAGCAGTCCTTGAGCTCCTCGTCTTCCTTGTGCTCGTTGATAAAGGTCTGCACCTCGCCGAGGAACGCCTGCGTGTTCTTGCCGCCGTGCTGGCCGAGCTTTCGACCGACGAGGTCCATCGCCTGAATCGCATTCGTGCCCTCGTAGATCGAGAAGATCTTCGAGTCGCGGGCGTACTGCTCGACGGGCCAGTCCTGCGTGTAGCCGGCGCCGCCGTACACCTGGATGGCCGTCTCGCACACGCGGTAGGCCTCGTCCGACGAATGGGCCTTCACGATGGGCGTGAGCAGGTCGATCTGACCCTGATGGTAGGCGGCGGTCTCGTCGTCCTTGCCGCCGATGGCCACGAGGCGGTCCTGATGCACGGCGAGCTTCGTGAGAAGCGCGCGCAGGCCTTCCACCTTCGACTTCATGTCGAGGAGGTCCCGGCGAACGTTCGGATGCTCGATGATCGACACGCGCGGCGCCTCTGGATCCTTGAAGTTCTTGATGGACGTGCCCTGCTTGCGGTCACGGGCGTAGTCGAGGGCGTTGAGGTACGCGCTCGACGCCACGGCGAGGCCCTGAATGCCCACGCCGATGCGCGCGAAGTTCATCATCTTGAACATCTGGCGCATGCCCTGATGCTCCACACCGCCGACGAGCTCGCCGTAGCAGCTATCGTCTTCGCCGAAGTTGAGCACGCAAGTGGCGCTGCCGTTGATGCCCATCTTGTGCTCGATGGACGCCACCTGAACGTCGTTTGACTCGCCGGTTTCCACGTTGTTCTTCGGCACGATGAAGAGCGAAAGACCCTTCGTGCCGGCGACGGCGCCCTCGATACGGGCAAGCACGAGATGCACGATGTTCTCGGCCATGTCGTGATCGCCGCCGCTGATCCAGACCTTCGTGCCCTTGATCTTGTAGCGGCCCTTGTCGGCAGGAACGGCCGTCGTCGTGGACGCGCCCACGTCCGAACCGGCGTGCGGCTCCGACAGGCACATCGTGCCGCCCCAGGCGCCGTTCATCATCTTCTCCGGGAAGGTTTTCTTCTGCTCCTCCGTGCCGAAGTGCGCGATGACCTCGGCTGCGCCAAGGGCGAGGCCCGGGTACATATTGAAGGCCGTGTTGCTGCCGCTGAGCAGCTCGTCCGTTAGGATGCCGATGGTCGCCGGCGCACCCATACCCCCGTACTCGACGGGCGAAGCAATCGTTCGCCAACCGGCTTCGTAGATCCGGTCCCACGCGTCTTTGAACCCGTCGGGCACCTTGACCTTGCCGTCTTCGACGCGACAGCCCTGTCGGTCACCGACGGCGTTGAGGGGACCGGTCACGTCGGTCACGAAACGGTACACCTGGCTGAAGATCTCTTTGATCGTGTCCGCGTCCCACTCCTCGTAGGGGGCCTGTCCAAGGAGCTCGTCGAGGCGGAACTGCTCGAAGAGGAGGAACTCGTAATCACGAAGGTCGGCCTTGTAGCGATTGATGGGCTGGGACATCGGTTCTCCAATAAACCGCGAGATTTCGCGGTAAAACGGGTGTTAACGATCAAAATCTGACCTTCTCAACGCGCTGCGTCAAGGCGATGAATGGTGATTCATTCGTGTCTTTTCGGCCCCACCTCGCGCCGATCACCTGCTCAGCGCGGCCCCGCCGGAGGCCGCGAGCGCCTCCACCCTCCGGCGCGTTTCGCTCCGCAGCGTCTGAAAGAAGGGCTCCTGCAGGTTGGCGAAGGTCCGCGCGATTTCATTCGCGGCCCACGCCTCGTTGAGGTCGAAGGCCAGTTTCGCGGGCCGTGCGCCGTCCTCCAGCTCGCCGCGCACACCGTCTAGAAAGCGCCATGACGCGGAGACCATCCGCCAAGCCATCATCTTTCGGTCGGCGAGTTCCGTATCGAACTCGAAGGCCTTCTTGAGTCGCGCCACGCACTCGTCATCGGCGCCGAGCGCAACCGGTTCAGCGGCGGCTACACAGTGACCAGCTAGCTCCACACCGCCGATGTCCGCGAGCTCCTCCACGAGCACCTGGGTTTCACGAAGGAATCGGCCATAGGAGTCCGCTTGTGGGCCGGATGCGATCTCCGCTGCGTTCATGGCAACGCCCGCTAGCTTTCGAGCGCGCCCCAGGGCGCTGAAGGCCTTTTGAAGGAGAGCGGCCAGGTTCGGGGGCAGTGCGCACTCTTCGAGCGCCATTCGTATCTCGCCGATGTACCCCGCCGCGACCCGCTGCAAACGCCACGACTCGAGCAGCAACACAGGGATTTCCGACGGCTGGCGAAAGACCGCGAGCAGAGCCTGCACCTCTTGTCCGCGCGCGTTCATCGAGGGGTGAGCTCGGAGACGACCGCGCCATCCGGCCGCGCGAAGGCGCTCTCCAGCATGTCGGCGCCTAGAGCGATACGGTCGACGGCGATTTCCGTGACCTTCTCGCCCGGGGCGCCGCCATCCCACGCGAAGGTATCGTAGCGCGTGGCAAAGCGAAGGCCGGCCACCGTCCGGAGCTCCGTGTAGCGCATCAGCTTTTCCGGCGAGTGTTGGCCGTCTGCAAAGAAACCGGGGTAGGTCACGACGTAGCGAAGGGCGGCGACGCGACGTGCCGTTTCGTCCACGTACACGATGTAGTAGTCGTCCGGAGCATCGCCCGTGCCGTCTTCGTAGGTGACCTTCACGAGTTGGTGGTTGACGCCGTCGAGCACCTGGTCTTCCAGCTGCTCGAAGCGCGCACCGGGGTCGGCAAGTACGAAGGGTATGCCCACGAAGTAGTAGGGCGTGAGCGCCCAAAAGCGGGCGGGCGTGGGAAAAGCTTCCGCGTTCGGCGTGATCCACGCTTCGTTGCCGTCCCAACCGAAGCGCGCCTCTTCGCCCGCGCCGCCCTCGAGCTCTTCGTGCACCGCTCGCGCGCTCCAGAGGTCGACGCGCTGGTAGGTGTGCATGCGCCGCTCAGGCTGGCTGAGGGGGCGGTAATCAAACTCAAAGGCGATATTGCCCGCCTGCAGCCAAGGTCGAAGGCCGCCGTGCGCGTCGATCGCCGCCGCGATGACGGCGCCGCCCTCGCTTTCGCGAAGCCGCGCCATCGAGGTGCGGACCCGTTCGTCCACCCAGCTCGCCGGCGGCGGGCCGGCGCCGTCGCGCGCAACCGGGGGCGCCGGCGGACCGGGCGTGGGCGCTGGCTCCGGCTGTCGTCGTTCACTTCCACACGCGAGCGCAGCGGTCAGAAACGAGAGCATCACAAGTCGCATGCGCCCTTCCTGGAGCGCGAAGAAAAAGATGCAAACCGCCCGCGTCCTGGACCTTCTCGGCGCCGCGGCGTAAAGGCCCTCCATGCGCCTCGAACGCGAACTCAGCGACCTGGCCGAAGCGGCCATCGAAAAGGCCCTCGATGTCGACGACGCCTCCGCGCTCCTGCGTCCAACGCAGGACCGCAAGCACGGCGACTACCAAATCAACGGCTGCATGGCCCTCGCAAAGAAGCTGAAGAAGCCGCCGCGCGAGCTGGCCACCGCCGTCGCCGAGGTGCTCGCGGGGGAAGCCGCCATCGAAAAGGCCGAAGTGGCGGGCCCCGGCTTCATCAACCTGACCCTCGAGCCCACGTGGCTCACGGGGCGCCTGCAGGCGGACCTGAAGAGCGCGCGACTGGGCGTTCCATCCGTCCGCGCGAAGCGCACTGTCATCGACTACTCGTCGCCCAATATCGCCAAGCAGATGCACGTCGGTCACCTTCGCTCGACGGTTATCGGCGACGCGATCGCGCGAATCCTGCGCTTCGTCGGCCACGACGTGATCGCCGACAACCACCTTGGCGACTGGGGCACCCAGTACGGGCTGCTGATCGTGGGCATGAACGAATGGGGCGACGAATCGGCCCTGGACGAAAAGCCCCTCGACGAACTCGAGCGGGTCTACAAGCTGGCGTCGGCCCGCGCGAAGGAGGACGAGGCCTTTGCGGATGCGGCCAGGCAGGAGCTCGCCAAGCTGCAGGCGGGCGACGAAACGAACCGCGCCATGTGGAAGCGCTTTGTCGCCGCGACACGCGCCACCCTGGACGTGATGTACGCGCGCCTCGACGTGCACTTTGACGAGTGGCTGGGCGAAAGCGCGTACCACGACATGCTACCCGGCGTGGTCGACGAACTGCTCGATCGCGGCATCGCGCGCATCGACGACGGAGCGGTGTGCGTGTTCTTTCACGACCAAGACGATCCCGCGGGCGTGATTCCCAAGAAGCTTCGCAAGTCGGAAGCGCCGCTGATCGTGCGCAAACGCGACGGCGCGTACCTTTACGGCACGACGGACATCGCCACCGTCAAGTACCGCAAGGAATCGATGAACGCCGACGCGAGCCTTTACGTCGTCGATCAGCGCCAGGCCCAGCACTTCAGCCAGGTCTTCGCCACGGCACGATTGCTGGGTATCGAGATGGAGTTTGAGCACATCGGCTTTGGCACCATTCTCGGTGACGACGGTACGCCGCTGAGGACGCGTGACGGTTCCCCGATTCGACTCAAGTCGCTGCTCGACGAAGCGGAAGCGGGTGCGCGCGCGAAGATCGAAGAGGGCCGCCAGTCGGGGCGCCTGCGCATCGCGGACGAGGACCTCGACGAAGCCGTCGCCACCATCGGCATAGGCGCCGTGAAGTACGCGGACCTCGCTCAAAACCGAGCGACGGACTACACCTTCGATTTCGAGAAGATGATCAGCTTTAGCGGCGACGCGGCGCCCTACCTCCAATACCAGTACGCGCGCTGCCGTTCGATCTTTCGAAAGGCCGAAGTCGACTTCGACGGATTCGCCGAACGCCCCGTCGCCGAACACGAGCTCGAACGCGAACTGGCGCAGCAGCTCGCGCGCTTTGGCGACGTGGTGCATCGCGCCGCCGACACCTATCTGCCGCACGTGATCTGCGAGCACCTCTTTCGCCTCGCCCAAGCCTTCAGCCGCTTCTACACGGAGTGCCCCGTCATCGATAAGGAGAGCGGCGTAAGCGAGCCCCGCCTCGCCCTGGTCGCGCTCACAGCCCGCCAGCTCAAAACCGGCCTCGGGCTCTTGGGCATCGGCACGCTCGAGCGCATGTAGGCGCGGCCGGCGCCGCGCTCGACGTGGCATAAATTCAGGCTACGCCGTTCCCTATGCAGCGATTCGGTCAGCCCCTTCACGGCCGCGTTCACGAAACGGCCCTCGAAAGCCGCGTCCTCAAGGGCATCGGTGAGAGCGCGCGCCGGAGCGTGCTCGTGTACACACCGCCGGGCTACGACGAGAGCAAGCGCTATCCGCTCGTGCTCATGCTGCCCGCCTTCGCCGCGGGCCATCGCAGTGTCTACGGCTACAACCGGTGGAAGCCGAACACCTTCGAACGGCTCGAGGCGCAAATCCTCGCCGGCGAGTGCGAACCGATCGTCGTGGCCGTGCCGGACCCGATGACGCGCTTCGGCGGCGGCCAATATGTCGATTCAGCCGTGAGCGGCCATCACCAAAGCCACCTCGTGGAGGAGGTGATCCCACACGTCGACGCACACTTCCGCACCTACCCCGAGGGGGCCCGGCGCGCCGCCGTGGGCCGATCGAGCGGCGGCTTTGGCGCCCTTCGCCTAGCGACGGATCGACCCGGCACGATCGCGGCGCTGGCATCGCACGCAGGCGATGCGCTCTTCGACGTGACGATGCGGCCGATGTTGACGTCCGCCGCCGTCGCCTACCATGAGGCGGGTGGCGTTCAGCCCTTCGCCGAGCGCATGGAAGACAAGGGACCGAGCTCGCCCACAGACTTCGATGGGCTCATCGTGCTGGCTTGCTCGATGGCCTACGCGCCAGAAGCGCAAGCCCCCTACCCGCACTGCGAAATGCCCGTCGACCCAAACGGCGCCCTCGCCGGCGGCTGGGAGCGCTGGCTCGCGCACGATCCGATCGCGCACATCGAGGCCCTGACCAAACTTCCGGACCTTCGCTACGCCTTCATCGATGCCGGCTCGGGCGACGAACACGGCCTGCAGTTCGGTGCCAAAGCCGTCGCCGACGCCCTAAAGGCCCGTGGCGTAAACGTATTTCACGAGGAGCACGTGGGCGGGCACCGCGGCACGTCCTGGCGGTACGAGGCTTCCTTGCCCGCGATCGCTCGCATGCTCTCCGGTTGAATGGCATTTTCCGCCGCCTCGCGCTGTCGTATGCTACGCACTGCAACCATGGCGACGAAATCGAAGAAGCCTGCAAAGTCCAGCACCAAGGCCAAGGCCCGGAAGGCCAAATCGGAGAGCGCCGCCAAGGCGCCGGCCAAGAAGGCCGCCGCCAAAAAGGCCAGCAAGAAAAAAGCTGCACCGAAGAAGGCCGCCGCCCGCAAGACGAACGCCAAGGACGAAGCCCCCGAAGAGGCGGAGGCAAAGCCCGCGAAGAAGACGGGTGCAGCGGCCGAAGCAGAAGCGATCCTCGCCAGTGAAACACCTGCGCCGCGCATTGCCGAGCTCGCCGAGGCCCTGCTCGACTCACGCAGCTCCGTCGCCACGAAGGCTGCACGCGTACTCCACGAAATCGTGGCCACCCAGCCGGAAGCCACCGTGCTTCACGTGGAGCGCTTCGCGCGTGGTCTGCGCTCGAAACATAAACGCGTGGTTCAGACCTCGGCGGATGCCCTCCCAGCGATCGCAAAGATCGCTCCCGCGCGGGTGGCCAAGCACCTCGACATTCTCAAGGAGTCCTTCGAGCCGGCGATTCTCGACGGCAAGGACGGCCTCGTGCGAACCTTTGCCAACCTCTGCACGGCGTCCGTGGCGTACCAGAAACGCCTCGAACCCGTGCTCACGCTTGCCCTGGAAACGGCCAACGGCAAGTCACTGCTTCGCTGGGCGCAGATCGTGCTGCCGGCCCTGAAGGGCGAGCCACACGCGCGGGCCCGAAGCGTCGTGGAAGACCGACTCGACCGCATCCCACGCTCCCTCGCTCAGCAAATCGCCAGCACGATGAACTTCAAGCTGCGCGTGCGCTACCGCTAGAGACCTGACCAGCATTGCCGCGTCGTCGCTTTGCGACGACAGCACGGCGCTTGCAGCCATCCAAACCTGGACCCCTATGCTTATAGGGGCGCTGCGGATTCAGACGCTCCATCCG
>JBCCRV010000175.1:0-11602 GCA_039201085.1 Myxococcota bacterium
CTCTCCCCCGCCGGTTCCCAGCGAGCGACGCTAGCCGTCGTTCGCGTCCCCAACCTCATCGCCGGACCATTCGCGAAGTCGATACTGCACCTTGCGTCGGCTAATGCCGAGTATACGCGCCGCTTCCGCGGTCGAGCCGCCGACCGCTTCCAGCGTCTTTTCGATCACCAGCCGTTCGACTTCAGCCATCGTGACGCCAGGGATCAGCAGACCCAAGCCGCCCGATGACGTCGCGGAGAGGCTTTCGCCGAAAAGCATGTCGGCGCCGATCGTCTCGTCCGTGCAGAGCACGACCGCTCGCTCCACGGTGTTTTCAAGTTCACGCACGTTGCCCGCCCAGCTGTGGGCGATAAGCGCGTCCATGGCCTTGGTGCTGAACGCCCTCGCGGGGCTCTGGTTCTCGTCCGCAAACTTTCGCAGGAAGTGCGTGGCGAGCAGCGGAACGTCGCTGCGGCGCGCGCGAAGCGGCGGCATTTCGATGCGAACGACGTTGAGCCGGTAATAGAGATCTTCCCGGAACTCGCCGTCGCGCACCTGGTCCGCGAGCTTTCGGTTCGTCGCCGCCACGACGCGCACATCGACGCTGCGCGTTTCGTTGCTGCCCACCCGCTCGAATTCGCGCTCCTGGAGGAAACGCAGCAGCTTCACCTGCATCGCGGCCGGAATCTCGCCAACCTCGTCAAGAAACAGCGTGCCTCCGTCCGCCTGCTCGAAGCGCCCCGGACGCGACTTTTGCGCGCCCGTGAATGCGCCCTTCTCATGGCCGAAGAGCTCAGACTCGAGCACGCCTTCGGCCAGAGCGGCGCAGTTGAGCTTGACGAAGGGGCCCTTCGAGCGCGGCGAGTTGTGATGCACTGCGGCGGCGATGAGCTCCTTGCCAGTGCCGCTCTCCCCTTCGATGAGAACCGTCGCACGCGAACGCGCGACCTGCTCGACGAGCTTGAGCACCCGTTGCATCGAGGGGTGGTCACCGATGAGTCCACCGATTTGCAGACGCCGATCGACCCGGCGCCTAAGCTCTGCCGCTTCGAACGCCAAACGCGCCGTCGCGCCAGCCCGCGCAACCAGGGCCGAAACCGCATCCATATCCAGCGGCTTGGTCAAATAGTTGTCTGCGCCGGCCTGAATCGCCTCCACGGCCGTGTCTACCGAACCGAAGGCGGTCATCACCACAAACGAGAGCTCCGGCGCAATCGCCTTTCCGCGCCGCACGAGCTCGACGCCGCCCACCCGCGGCATCTTGAGATCCGTGAGCACGACTTCGGGCCAACCGCCTTCGATCACCTCGAGCGCCGCCGCACCGTCCTCCGCGTCGCGCACCTCATAGCCTTCGTCGCCGAGCAGCTCGACCAGCGCGGCGCGCGCATTGGCTTCGTCGTCAACCACGAGAAGTCGCAGCGGCTTTTCCGACTCGTCCATGGCGAAACGCTACCCGAGCAAACGCGACCTATCCACCTGGAAAGGCCGAGCGCTCAATCGCGAGCGTCGCTGGAAACCCAGGCTGCGATACCCATATGGTCCGCGCGGGTGACGGAGAAGCTCAGGGGCGTGACGGAGACAAAGCCGTCGTCGACCGCATCCGTGTCACTTCCCTCGAGCCGTTCATGGCGGGGACCGCCCGCGCCGCCGATCCAATAGTAGTCCATGCCGCGAGGATCCTGACGAACGGCGACGCCATCGGCGTAGTGGCGCAGACCGAGGCGTGTGGGACGCAGACCGCGATTCGACCCCTTGGGGAAGTTCACATTAAGGAGGGGGACTGGCCCCGCCGGAAGCGCCGCGTTGAGAAAGCGCTGACAAATCGATGCCGCAACGGGTGCGCAATAGTCGAAGTCGCGGCCCTGGGCGCTAAAGGCCACGGCGGGCACGCCGCGCATGGCCGCTTCACGTGCGGCAGCGACGGTGCCCGAATAGTGCACGTCGCTACCCAAGTTCGGCCCGTGGTTGATGCCGCTCGCGACCAGGTCCGGTCGTCGCGGAAGCAGGTCCGTTCGAAAGAGCGCGACGTAGACGCAGTCGACGGGCGTTCCATCGACCGAGTGCACGTCGCCGGCGTGCACGCGATGGCGAAGCGGTCGGTGAAGCGATATCGCGTGGCTCTTTGCGCTCTGCTCTCTCAGCGGTGCCACGGTGATCACGTCGGCAAAGGTCGCCAGCGCTTGGTGCAGGGCCGCGATGCCCGCCGCGTCGTAGCCGTCGTCATTCGTGACCAGGATAAGCGGTCGGTTCGCCATGCAGAGCCTTAGCAGCGCGCGCCCGCCGCGGCCATCGAGACGGCGACACTCGAACGAAACGCGCGCGTCGGCCCGAAGAGACAAGGCTGAGCTGGGGTCCCCTTGAGAACTGGCAAGATTCGTGATTCCCTTCCCCAACCTTCGCCATGACGAAAGCCGAGATCATCGACGCCGTGTACGATCGCGTGCACGGGATTTCCAAGAAGGAAGCGGCGGAGATCGTCGAAGCCGTCTTTGACGCGATGAAGGAAAAGCTCTCGGACGGTGAGAACGTGAAGATTTCCGGTTTCGGTAAGTTCGAAGTACGCGATAAGCGGGAGCGCATTGGCCGGAACCCGCGCACCGGTTCGCCCATGCCGATCAGCGCGCGTCGCGTGCTGACGTTCAAGCACTCGCAGGTGTTGCGCAACGCCCTCAACGCGTCGGCGCCCGGCGAAGACTAACGACAAGGCACATCGACCGGCGCACCGATTGACGAAGCACGCGCGCCATTGCACGTACGTTCCATGAACCTCGCCGAGTACATTCGCGACGTCCCCGACTTCCCGAAGCCGGGCATCATGTTCAAGGACATCACGCCACTTCTGAGCAACCCGAGCGCATTCAACGCGTGCCTTGCCGATCTCGAAGCGCGCGCCCGACCGCTGAATGGCGACGTCATCGTTGGCATGGAATCGCGCGGGTTCATCTTCGGCGCTGCCCTCGCGGCCCGAATGCAGCTGCCGTTCGTACCCGCCCGCAAGCCGGGAAAACTGCCGGCCAAAAGTGTCCGTGTCGAATACGCCCTCGAGTACGGCACCGACACGCTTGAAATGCATGAAGACGCCATGGCCGCAGGCCAGCGCGCCCTGATCGTGGACGACCTCATCGCGACGGGCGGCACCGCTGCCGCCACAGCAAAGCTCGTCAAGAAGGTCGGCGCCGAAGTCGCAGGCTTCCTCTTCGTCGTCGAGCTCGACTTCCTCAAGGGTCGCGAGAAGCTGGGCGACGTGCTCGTCGAGTCGCTCCTGCATTACTGATCGGCCCTGCGAGTGTGCAACGTTCGCTGGCAAGCCCGGCGCCGACGGCGCTATGCTCGCCCTACGCCCCCGTAGCTCAGCTGGATAGAGCAGTCGCTTCCTAAGCGAAAGGTCACACGTTCGAATCGTGTCGGGGGTGCCAGCGCAACGAATGCGCCGTGTCACCACGCCTTCGATGCACCTCAGCTACGCCGGGTCGGCTTCGCGAGCCACGAACGCACGGAACTCGGCTTCGAAGTCCGAATGCCAGCGCGACAGTGCCGGTCGGTTATGGACCACGTCGTTCAGGTTCCACTGCATGCGCGCGTGGTCCAACGCCTCGGTGACCTCGTTGTCGGGGCAGATAATGTAGAAATCACCCGCAGCTAGCTTCGCTAGAAGCCGCTCCGCGACTTGCTCCGGCGTCCAAGCGCCCGCCGGTCGCATGGGAATCGAGCGCGCAATCATCCCGGTATACGTAAAGCCCGGGACGAGAAAGTGCGCCGAGATCTCGCACCCTTCGATGGCACGTAGCTCGTGCGCAAGGCTCTCGGTGACGGTACGCAGCGCGGCCTTGCTCGCGTTGTACGCCGGATTTCCCGGCGGGTTCGTAAGGCCTTGTTTCGAGCCCGTGTTGATGATCGCACCGGGGGAGCGCTGTGAGAGCATCAAGGGCCCAAAAACGTGCGTGCCGTTGAGCACCCCCCAGAGGTTCACGCCGAGAATGCGTTTCCACTCATCGGCGCCGCTAAAACAGGTGGGGCCTCCCCCACCCGTTCCAGCGTTGTTCATGAGCACGTCGACCCGTCCAAAGCGCGCGACGACAGCGTCGCGCACGGCCGAAAGCGAATCCGCATCGGACACGTCGGCGACGGCGCCGAAGGACTCCCCGTGAAGCGTGCCGCTCGCGTTTTCCACCGCCAGTTGGTTCAAATCGACGAGGCAGACGCGCATGCCCTTCCGGGACAGCGCGCGCCCAACCGCCAGACCAATACCGCTCGCGCCGCCGGTGATGACGGCGACGTTGCCCTCCGCGATGGCTGAATGATCCACGACGAGTCCTCTCCCAGCTATGCGACGTTGTTGACCCAGCCGCCGTCAACGACGAGCTCTTCGCCCGTGATGAAGCGGGAAGCGTTGCTCAGCAGGAAGGCGGCGGCCTCGGCGATGTCATCTGGCGAACCAAAGCGCTTCAGTGGAACGCGGCTCATCACATGGGCCGCAAAGCCTTCCAGCTGCTTCTCATCCATGCCGAGTTTGCCGTAGATCGGCGTTTCGATCGGACCGGGCGCAACGGCGTTCACGCGAATTCCCTTCTCCGCGAGCTCGACGGAGAGCGCCCGAACGATCGAGCGCAGCGCGCCCTTCGTACCGCCGTAAGCCGCAGCAGTTCCCATGCCCACGGCATGCACGACGGACGTGTTGAAAACTAGCGCCGCCCCCGTATTCAAGAGGGGCACGAGCCCCTTTGCCAGAAAGAACGGCCCCTTTACGTTGACGTTGTAGAGCGCATCGAACTGCGCCTCGGACCACGTTTCGAGCGGAGCGAAGGGCGCGATGCCCGCGTTGATGAACGCGCCGTCGAGCGTCCCGTACGCCCCCTTTACATGTCCCACAAGACCTTCGACGGCGGCAACGTTGCCGGCGTCTGAAGCGAAGACCTCTACGTTCGCCGGAGCGGCTTTCCTTGCCTCCTCAAGGGTCTTGGGCGAACGGCCCGTCGCGATGACCCTCGCGCCAGCCTCTGCCAAGTGGCGTACCGTAGCCGCACCGATGCCGGTCGTTCCTCCCGTGACTAGGTACGTCTTGTTCGTGTGTAGCGTCGTCATTCTCTCTCATCCTTTCCTGAATCGGCGACATTCACAACCGATCGGTCGTAAACTTCGCAAAAAAAAGCCCAGGGGGCGTCTGTTTCAATTGGCATGGTCGCGTTCAACGGCCCGCACGTCCTTTGTCGCGCGGAGTTGTTGTGTGCGTTGAAGCTAAGGTGACAAACTCAGATTGGCGTTCCTGCCGCAGTGTTGCCGTGCATGGTCATGAGGCCCTGCTAGGGCTTGTCTTCAAATGAGCGCCTGCGGTTTCCGTGGTCCGATCGTCTGCGAGTTGGCGTCTGCTAGGCGAAGAAATTACGGCGGATTTCGAGCCGAAGAGGCGTCAGAATCGTGAAGGCGGTTGGCGTGAGAACACGCCCTAAGCGGGCGTCAGGGCAGCCAGCACCTGCGCGACCGTCTCGCGCCCCTGCTCACGCGTCATTCCCAACTTACTTCGAATCTGAAGACCATAGATCGTGGTGGTGAGCGACCGTGCGCAGGCCGCCGGATCGATCGCGTCATCAATGCTCCCGTCCTTCATGCCTCGAACGATCGTTGCTTCGTAGAGCTGCTCCATTTTGCGCTCGTGGGCGCGCAACACCTTGCGCACATCGGCATTGTGCGGCGCGAGCTCCGCGGCCGTGTTCACCGCCAAGCAACCACGGCGGATTCCACCGCTCGTCGAGGGCTTCGCGTTTTCCGTGAGCCAAACCCGAACGCCCTCGTACCCGGTCTTCGCGCCCTCCATACACGCCCGCAGTGCGTGACGCCCCTGGGCGAGGTAGCGCTCGAGGGCGGCAAGAAAGAGCCGCTGCTTATCGCCGAAAGCCTGGTAGAGGCTGCCTTTCGCCATCCCGGTGGCGTTGACGAGATGGCTCACGCTCGTTGCCTCGTAGCCCTGTCGCCAAAAGAGCAACATCGCTTCGTTGAGCACCGTGTCCTCGTCATACTCCCGCGGCCTCGCCATGTAGTTGGAGTAGCCGTTTACGAACGTTCGGTCAAGAACATTTTGCAGCTCTCCATTCATCCCGAGACCTGCGTGTAGACGCCGAGCAACGGAAGGCGTGCACACGCGGACGCTCCGCCATCGCGGGGGTGCACCCGCGAGCTGGCAAGAGCCGCACGTGCCGATGCGGAACCACCGATGCTAACGGGCGTCGTGCCCCGAGCGCGAGGTCAAGCCCGTCGATGCAACGCCTACTCCACTCGCGCGTGTGTGCACTGCGCAAGGGCGCGGCGGTGCCGATCCCGCTCATCCATGCGAAGCTCGGCGTCCGCCCGCTCCATCAGCTGGCGCTGGGCAGCGCAAGCAAGTTCGCCGCCCGCTTCCACGACCGGAGCAAGGGACGGCTGAAGGTCCAGGTAGGCGGGCGGAGGTGACGCCAAGAGCGACTCGAAGCGATGCGTTCGCTCCGCTACGCCCCGCCACACGCCAAAAGCCACGATCAGGACGAGGAAACCCGCGAAAGCGTTTGGAAGCCCTTTATTGGAAGGACCCGCGAGCGATTTCACGCTCAGCGCGCGCAGCGCTGCCTGGTTTCGATACGCCGTAAGCTCAAACCGGCGCTCGCCGAGCAGGCTCTTCACCACGACCGCATCGGCCTCCGATTCCACCGAGGTGATGAGCGCAAGGGGCCAGCGCTGCCACCCGTCCTCAAAGAACACGAACGCCCCCGGCGCGCGCAGAATGTCGCCCGAGAGCACCATCCGCCTCAGGCCTCGGGCGCCGAACGCCGCGACGATCGCTCCTACCAGCATGGCGGCAGGCTGAGCGAAGTAGTAACTGCGAACGGCAAACTGCAGGGCCGCAAGGGTGAGCACCAGAAGCAGGAAAGCGTGGAGGAGCTCCCTACGCGTCATCCTTCGTCGCAAGTAGCGGCTCACAGAGGGTCTATGTGGCCGACGCGCGCTGAACGAAAGCGCCGTACGCGCCACCGCGACGAGCGACGGCTACCAAACCCAGGAGTAGTCGAGCGAATGGCCGATCGCGCCGGAGAATTGCGCGACGGACTTCTCCGCCATTCGTTCGCTAACGGGCACGGGAATGCGCGTCGCCAGCCAGCCGAGCGGCGAAAGATGCTCGCCCTTCGGCGCGCGAAAACGTTCTGGCGGTGTGTACGCCACCTTCGCCTTCATCTGGCCGACGCTGCCGAGGTAGCGGTAGAGGTCGCGAAAGACGATGAACGCCGTGTCGCCAAGGTGCACAGGCCAGTTCGCCACGGGTAGGAAATCCACCAGATGAATCAGCTGGTAGTTGAGCTGCTCCCAGAACTGCTTCGCGCTCAGCTCAATGGGCGCGTTGTCGATGACCCGGTGGAGCTTCAGTCCGCGAATCGAATGAACGCGCTCACCCATCGAGTCGAGCTCGCGCCGGAAGGCGCGCCCGTAAAGCAAACGAAGCACCGAAGGAAACGCCTCGATGTGCGCCCAATCTTCGTCGTTCAGGAGCGCACGCAGCGCCGGAATCCTCTCAGCGCCGAGCGCAAAGGTATTTGTGCCCGTTCCCAGGATCGAATGGAGGAGCATCACGGTCGGCGAACCTTCCGGGTAATGCTCGAAGCAGTACTCAAAGCCGAAGTAGAGATGGTCGAGGAACGAGCCGTCGGCGTGCTCGACGTCGAAATCGCATTCCTCCACCATGAAGCGCAGGATCTTCGGATCGATCTCCGGAAGATCTCGCCGGCTTCGAAGCGCGCCGTACTCGCGTGCGATTCGCTCGGAAGCGTCGCGCGCAAAGGTAGGCTCCTTGCCGACACGAGACGCCATCACGCCCCGGGCAAGCGTGCCCTTCAGCGTACCGAAGATCGTACGGTCTAAATCGAAGTTCGGAATCGGATGCACTTCCACCGAGCCCATGTGATCGCGAACGCCGCCCGCAGCGAGCATGGCCTTGCGTTGGTTGTTAGGATCGGGCCGAGCCGTCGGGTCCTGCTTCATGCAGCAAGCCTAGCGTGAAAACACCCGCGCGCGAGCCCCGCGCCCCGCAAGCATTTCCCTACACCGCAAACCTCCGCAGACGGCGGAACAACCCAAAAAAACCACGACCGCGCCGTGAAACACCCCTGCCCAGCCTGCGGCCATCTGGTCTTCCACGAACCGCCCGGCAGCTTTGAAATCTGCCCCGTATGCAGATGGGAAGACGATGACGTCCAGCTGCTCAACCCCACCTATGCGGGCGGCGCGAACCGTCGCTCGTTGGTGGACGCGCAGCGTGCCCATGCTGCGTCGCCGCGGACGAACTCGGGGATTTCGCGCGACGCCACCTGGCGGCCCTTGAGCGGAGAAGAAGCCGATTGGTTTCGGGACCTGGGACCCATGCGAGTTCGATACCCCATTGACCGCGAACCGTACTGGCGCGTGCCGTACGAGAAGGTGCTCACCGTCCCCGGCTGGTGGGACGGTCCAATGGACGGGGTCGCAATGTTTCGCGGCAACGCGCACTGGTACCTCCGCCGTCGAGACGACCGCTACGACCTTTGGCCATTGGACGAAAAGACCCTCGGCTACGCGCTCGAAAGCTGGAGCATCTGGCTTCGCTGGTGTGACGCCTTCTACGACGGTTTGACGACTGAAGACACGCACCCTTCCCTTCCCGAAGACCGCACCCGACGTGAAGAAGCGGACGCACATCTAAAGTCAGCGACGCCGCCGAAAGGGCCATCTGTCGCCAGCGCCAGCGCCTACTTCTACGGCGTAGGTCCATCGAACGACGACGGCCGTGTTCGCTGGTGGGGAATCGACGAAGAAGCGTAGGATGCAGCACACGATCCTCGCCTCGAGCCGGTGCATTGACCAACAACAATCGCGGGTGGCATCGTCTTCAAGGGACGAGTTGCAGGGAGGTTTCGCGCAGCGAGTAGGTCGTTGGGAGGGCTTCGCGCTCGCGTTGGCGTTCGCCTTTGGCGCAGGCTGCGCGCAGGGTAGACCGCTTTCGTACACGCACGCCTTTGGTGAAGGCTTGCCCGACGAGGGGCGAGCGATTCTCGCGGCGGATGGATCTCGGACGGCGCGGACGTCCTTCGGCTTCGCCCAACCGCCCGTGTGGATCGAAGCGAGGGTTGAAGGGCCCGCGGTGCTGGAGGTGCCCTTTGTCACCCTGGACGAGCTCGACGTGTGGGTCGACGACGAGCACCACGCCCTGGGAGACCAGCGCCCCTTCGCGAACCGGCCGATCGCTCACCCCACGTACGCGATTCCGCTCGGCGCGGGCTCGCACGCCGTGCTCATGCACGCGCGCTCTTCGGGCAGCCTCGCCGTTCCCATGACGCGGTGGTCGCCGGCGGCCTTTGAACGGCACCGGCTCGACCTCGGGTTTGGACTCGCGCTCTGTTACGCGTTCATTCTTGCGCTCGCGCTCTACAACGCGTTCCTCGCCGTCTCCCTTCGGTCCGCCGCGTACGGCACCTACACCGTATGGCTGCTCGGCGTCGGCCTCTCGCAGATGGGCTTCAGTGGACACGCCGCGATGTATCTCTGGCCCGAATCGACGTGGCTCAGCAACGCGGCGCCGACAGTCTTTCTCGCCGTGTCCGCCGGCGCAGGCTGCGCTTTTGTTCGAACGATGCTCGAACTACCAACGCTCGCGCCACGCACCGCGCGCGCCATGCAGGTTCTCCTCGCGTCCTGGTGCGTCGTCGCGCCCGCGCTCCTGCTGAACTATTCGCTCGCCGTGCTCAGCGTTCCGCCGCTGGGAGCGCTGACGATAGTCGCGATCATCGCGGCCGTCGTTGGCGGCGTACGACGGAGGCAGCGCGTGGCGTACTTCCTCGCGCTTGGCGCCGCCTGCTTTCTGCCTTCCTACGGCGCCTTCGGGCTCGCGTCCCAGGGCCTACTTCCCGTGAATTTTTGGACGCAGCACGCCCTCAAAATCGGCATTTGCGTCGAGGCGCTCATCCTCGCCCTGGCCCTCGCGGACCGCGTGCGCGGTCTCGAGAAGGAGCGCGTCGACGCTGCGAACGCCCGCATGATGGGCCTGATTTATGGTCAGGATGAGGAACGAAGGCGCATCGCGAGCGAGCTGCACGATGGCGTGAGCCAAACGCTCGGCACGCTCGCGCGTTCGCTCGATGGCAAACCTGCCGAGGCGGCGCGCGCATGTGCCCGCGAGGTACGGCGCATCGCGCACAACCTTCACCCCGACGAACTGCAGCGCCTTGGCTTGAGCGCCGCGTCTCGCCGAGTCGTTGAGCAGGCGTTCGACAGCGCGGGCCTCGAGTACGATCACGAGATCGAGAACGTCGACGCGCACCTCGGACCGGAGACGGCGCTGCATGTCTTTCGCATCCTGCAGGAGTGCTTGAACAACGTGGTCCGGCACGCGGAGGCCGCCCAGGCGACCGTTCGCCTCGTGCTTCGCGACGGCGCCGTCGAGCTGCGCATCACGGACGATGGTCAGGGCATGGGGAACGCGGCACACGGCCTCGGACTCAACTCGATTCGCACACGCGCGGAGGCCGCCGGCGCCGAGCTTTGGCTGCGCTCCACGGACGCCGGCACGGAGGTCGAGGTGCTGATTCCGCAAGGCGATGCGCGATGACGAATCGGGTTCTGATCGTGGAAGACCATCCGATGGTCCGTCACGGACTGCGCGCCCTGATCGAAGCCGCCGGCTACACGGTGCACGCCGAGGTGACCCGCGCCCGCGACGCCCTTCCCTTGGCCTCCGAAGTGGACGTGGCGGTCGTCGACATCGGCCTCGGTGCGGAAAGCGGGCTCGAGCTCGCGCGGACGTGGCCCAAAGAGGGGGCGCCCATCGTGCTCTTCACGATGTACGACGAATACGTGGGCGCGGCCCTCGCCGCAGGGGTGCGCGGCTATGTGCTCAAGGAAGACCCGAAGGAACGTCTTCTCGAGTGCCTCGCGGCGGTCCTTCGCGGCGAGGTGTTCGTGACGCCGGAGCTTCAGTCCCTGCCGGCCGATCCCGCACAGCTGACGCCGATGGAGCGGCGCGTACTCCAGCAAGTGGCCGATCATCAAACGAGTCGGGCAATCGCAGCGAACCTATCCATCACCCTTCGAACGGTGCAAAACCATCGCGCGAACGCCGTGGCGAAGCTCGGCCTTCGCGGTCCCGGAGCGCTGCTGCGCTGGTGCCTGGAGCATGTGCACGAACTGCAGCCCGACGACGATTGATCCGCCACACGCGATGGACGCGGTCTACGCTCCCACGGCGACGACAATGCCCAGCTGAAACAGCCCTTGGCTCAACGTTGCGTCCACCGGACCGTTGCGGCCGTCCACACTGAGGCTGTGGCGTAGCCAGCCCGCCTCGATGAGAAGGCCAAAGTGATCGCCGATGAACACCTGTCCACCAAAGAGCAGGCCGATGTGCCAGCCAAAGGCCGGCTGGCCCGTAAGGTTCTTGTCGAAGACGCCCGTTGTGAAGCCCACCGGGATGGCGATCGACGGCTCAAGGGTGATCGAACCCACCTTGATCGCGTAACGTCCTCGAACGAGCACGCCCAAGTCGAACAAGCTGAAGGCGCTTTCGCCGAGTTGGTCCGCGCGCTCGCTGTTCCCGGAAGAAAGCTGCAGCATCCCGCCCACCGAAACATAGGGC
>JBCCRV010000176.1:0-11557 GCA_039201085.1 Myxococcota bacterium
CGAACGACGAGCTGGCCGACTTCACGGAGGACTTCCTTTCGGACGACGGCATCGAAGACGACCGGGAGCGCGTCGAAGTCGTGATCAGCGCCCTGCTGCTCTCACCCGAGTTCCTGCACCACGTGCCCCGTCGCGGCGACGGCGCGCGCGTCGCCCTCGACCCGCTGACCCTGGCCGCCCGCCTTAGCTACGCCGTCACGGGCGGCGCGCCGGACGACGCGCTCATCGCCGCCGCGCAGGCCGGCGAACTTGACGACGTGGAGACGCGCCGCACGCATGCGCGCCGCCTCGCCGAGTCGGACGCCGGCCGCATCTTCGTTCGCAGCCTCTTTGTGCGCTGGCTCGGTCTGCACGGTCAGTACTCGCCCCAGCCCGCCGCGGACCGCGCGGGCATGGACACGGACGGCCTCGTCGACGAGGTCACCACCGAGGCCCTCGACTTCATCGAGCACGTCGTCTACTCGGGCGGCAACTTCGAAGAGCTGATGACCTCTACGCTGGCCTTCCCGAAGACGGACCGGCTCGCCACAATCTTCGGCACGGAGCGCTCCGACGACGCTGTCAGCGCGTCCGACCGCCGCGCCAGACTGCTCACGCGGCCCGCCCTTCTCGTCTACAAGACCGACCGCCCCTCACCGATTCGCCGCGGTCTCTACATCTGGGAGCGTTTCTTCTGCCACGTATTCACCCTGCCCGAAGGCCTCGACGCGGATGAAGAAGCGAACGCGAACCTTGAAGCCTCCGGCCTCGTGCGCGAGGAGAGCACCTCCCGAGAGCTCACGGAAGCGGCGACGGGCGCTCGCCAGTGCGCCGGCTGCCACGACCAAATCAACCCGCCGGGCTTCTCCCTCGCCCACTTCGGCCCGCTCGGTGAAGAGTGGAATGAACACGAAATCGTCTACGCCCCCGAAGGCGACGGCGAGGTGCTCAACGAGCTGCCCCTCGAGGGCGACCGCAACGTGGCCGGCATGGTCGTGGACGATGTTGCCCAGACCATCGATGGCGCCCGCGACATGGCCCAGATCATCGCCGGCAGCAGCGACGGTCTCGCCTGCGCCGCCACGCAGATGTTCCGCGCGACGCACCTTCGCGAAGCGACGAGTCTGGACGCCTGCCACCTGCAGACGCTCATCAATGCCTTCGACGCCGGCGAGCCCATCCTTGATATTCTCGTTCGCAACGCCGCCGAAGAAACGCCCTATGTGATGGGCCCCCAAGCTGAAACCGACTTCTACGCTGAGCTCGCCGGAGACGACCGATGAAGACCACGATGCGCGGCAGCGCTTTCCTCCAGTCCCTCTCCTCGCACGCTGGGCCAAGTCGGCGCACCTTCCTTCGCTCGGCGGCGGCGGGCGCAGCCGTGCCCTTCCTGCCTTCGCTCGTGACAGGCGCCCAGGCCCAGGATCATTCCTACGACCGCTTTCTCTTCATCGTGTGGGCCCACGGAGTCGACCCCGTAAGCTGGCAGCCGACGACGCCGGGCGCCACGAACGTGGGCGATCGCGTTCGCAGCACGAGCATGCGCGACGTCACCCACAGCGTGTACGAAAACGGCTCCTTCGACGGACTTGCCGATAAGATCACGATGCTTCGCGGCGTCGGTATGGTCAGCGCCTTCGGCCACACGACGAGCGTGCTCACGGGCAGCGGGCGCAACGGCACGCGCGACAGCGACTGGCGTTCGTACAGCCCGATCAGCATCGACAACGTGCTCGCCGATCACATCTACCAGGCGCCGCCCGCCCTCGACGTGCTTCGCCTCTCGCTGACGAACAACCTTCGCTACACGCACTCGATTCGCGACCGTGACTTCGTCGCCGCCCTCGATACGGAAACGGCCTTCGCGCGCCTCTTCGCTGACGGCTTTCCAGACAGCAGCGACGCGCCGCCCGTGCCGACGGGCCCGTCCGCCGAAGAACGCGCTGCGCGTCGGCGCCTGCGCGCCCTCGACCGAAGCTTGAACCAGTACCGGCAGCTTCGCGACGGCGGCCGCCTTTCGGCCCCGGACCGTCAGCGCCTCGAGCAGACCATCGAAAGCTACAATGCGATGAGGGCGCGCGCCGAAGCGCAGGTCGCGGCCTTTGCGGACGCGCCGCCACCGATGATGACGACGGACGGCTGCGAGGCCTTTAGTGTGTCCGGCTCGGACGACCTCGGCACGCGCGCCCAGGAGCAGATCCAGCTCTTCACGCAGGCCTTTGCCTGCGGCGCCACGCGCGTCGGCTACTGGCGCCTGCGCTCGGACCATTCGGACGACGGCGCCCACCGCGCCCATTCGAGCGGCAACCGAAACGGCAGCGGCCCCTACGCCCGCGTAATGCGCGAAAACGTGCAGAACATCGCCAACCTGCTGCGCTCCTTCGACCAGGTCGTCGAAGGCAACGGCAAGACCCTGCTCGACAACACGCTCGTCGTTTGCTGCAGCGACCTCGCCACGAGCCTGCATCAGCACAACGGCATCGACGCACCTTTCCTTCTCGCCGGCGGCCTTGGCGGCAAGTTCCGCATGGGCGAGTACATCGACTACGCCGACACGGAGCACAGCATGGGCCGCACGAGCGATCATCACCACTATGCAGGCCCCGTGCACAACGAGCTGCTCATCAGCATCATGCGCGGCGCCGGCCTTCAGCCCGACGACTGGGGCGGCGGCGGCTTCGGCCACTACCGCTGCGAAGGCCAGGACGGTGGCCACTGCGGCGGCGACCGCTGGGTCGGCAAATACGCCGACTACGTGCAGCGCGTGCACATGAGCCGAAGCCCCGCCGGCACCGAGCTGCCCTACCTGCGCGTCTAGGATTAGGCAGGCGACGGGGCGTTGTACGGTCGGTTAGTCCGCCGTCCGTGGGGGCTGCGGCTGCAGGCACGGCGCGCCTTCGATGCGGTCGAGGGCCTCGAGGATCGCTTCCTCGGGCTCGGCCTTGGCGACAATGCAGCTTTCGCTTTCGGACGCTCGGACGAGAACATGCCAGGTGCGGATCGTTTGACTGGGGTCGTCGACGTTCCCGTGTTCATGCACGCGCACGATGAACGCGCTCCGCGGACGGTCCGGCGCGCCGTCCAGGAACCACGTGACTTCGCGATCGAGGTGCATCATGTGCCGCGTGACCGCCTCGTCGAAGTGCAGCCTATGGCGGCGCCCCGACGGGGTGAGGACGTCGAGCGAACTGCGACCCGATCCAGTGCTGCGCAGCGCCAGCTTAAACTCCTGTTCCGCTGGGCAGAGCAGATACGGCGTCTCATTGGGGTCGTCTTCGTCCACCCTTGTCGCGCACGTGCTCGGATCCAGCCGGACGGTGCGCGCGTTTCTTGCCGAGGATGGCATCGCCTCCTCCGCGGGTGTTTCGGTGGGCGCCTCGACCGCTGGCGGCGATGACCGACACCCCTGCGCAGGGCTCAGCGCGAACAGGATCATCGAGGTCAGCCGATGGGATGCGTGCCTACGGCACGTCCGTGTCATCGGAAGATTTCGGTTAGCTCGCCATGGAAGGCCGGAAAGCCGCCCGGATCGGCGCCGATGCCGGGGTCGCCGTAGTAGCCGATGTCGTGGCCCATCGCTTGGGCGATGCTCGTGAGCAAACGGCCCGTCGGAACGGGATTGTTGACGTCGCGCGGGTTGCCCGTGTTGATGTCCCGAATGCGCAGGTAGCGGCCCGTCTTGAAACGTCCTCCGCCGCCACCGGCGAGCACCGCCGGTACGCTTGCGCCCTGGCGGTCGTGCGGACCGTGGCCGAACTCGTTGACGCA
Organism: Myxococcota bacterium; assembly: GCA_039201085.1. Taxonomy (GTDB): domain Bacteria; phylum Myxococcota_A; class Polyangia; order Polyangiales; family Houyiibacteriaceae; genus JBCCRV01. The sequence continues at coordinate 3,748 of JBCCRV010000176.1, forward strand.
GTAGACGATCGTGTTGTCGAGCACCGTGTGCTCGCCGGAGGGATCGAGCGGGTCGATGATCGCGTCGAGCTCCGCCAGCGACATGAGGATCAGCTCGTTCTGCCAGCGCATGGCCATGCTCCACACGTCGGCAACGAACGGATCGTCCGTGTTCATCCAGTAGCGATGGGTGAAGGGGTCGTGAAACTCACCGCTCAGGCCGGGGTGGGCCGCGCGAATCGCCGGCACCTCGAAATAGGGCGACGGGAAGTCGTCCAGGTGCATGAGCGTCGCCACCCGGCTCAGGCCGCAGGCGAAGGCCTGGGCGATCACGCGCGCATGCAGCTGCGCCGCTTCTTCCACCTTCGCGTACTCCTGGGGCGTGAAGCGGTCGACGTTGCCTGGGCTATCGCCTTCGCCCGTCGTGCACATCGCCGGCCCCGCGCCCGGTCCGCCCATCACCTCGGCACGAAGGCGCTCCATCGCTTCGATGTGCTCGTCGAGGCGTTCGCGCTCCACGCCGACGAGCTCCGCGCGTAGCCGTCGCAGGTCTTCGAGGGCGTGGTCGTACACGCCGCGCTGGGCGCCCGAGCGATCGACGGGCGGCGGTCCGGTTGGTTCCTCCGGGGTGAAGCCGCGAAAGACCGTGCTGAAGATATCGCCGGGCTGACGCTCCTGGGCGGCGCCGGATCCATCGCCGCGAAAGGTCATGCCCTTCCAGCCGGCGTTGCCGCCGCTCGAGCAGGTAGCGTTGATCAGGTACGGGCCTTCGCCCGGACCAAGCCGACCGAAGAGCCACTGGTCGAGCGATTCAAAGCTGGGACGGCCGTCTTGTTCACGGTTCGTGCGTGCGCCGGTCAACGCCGCGCCAGCACCGAAGTGGCCCGAAGCACTTCCACCCGTGGCTTCGTTCGCCCAGCGATCGAGGCCGTCGATGACCGTCATTTTTTCGCGAAGCGGGCTCGTCTGAAAGGGCGCCGCGAGCGAGTACTGGTAGTCGAAGTTGAGCTCCGAGAGCGCCATGTCCGTGCCGGCCGGCTCGCCGCCGCCGTCGGGCCGGGGAATCCATCGGTTGCGGTCCGTGCCGTGGGCGCTGCGAATCGCCAAAAAGCGCACCGGCACGTCCCGCGCCTGCGCGTAGGTGCGTGACTGCAAAAGCGCGCCGGCGATCGGCAAGGAAAGCGCCGCGCCGGCCATCGTTCGCATGGCCCGGCGCCGTCCCAAGGAAAAGGGCGTCGCGATCGGCGGGAGGTACGTTGGACGCTTAGGCCCTTTGAAGCGACCCATCATTCGTCTCCTTCGGCGATCACCGCACGTTCCACAAACCCAGGATGGCTCACGAGGGCCACCACCAATCCTTCGATCGACCGGTCCGCTGACACGAAGGCGTCCGTCACGTCGTTGACCCACACGGACTGGGGCCCAAGGTCGGCGCCCAGCATCGAGTGGGCGACGCGGCGCACAAAGCAGTTCTGCACTTCCCCCGACTCGGCGAGGGCCGCGCCAAGGTCGGCGGCCGAGGTGACCGAGCCGATGCCAGGCACCTGCGCGTTCGAATCGACCACATGGCCGTCCGGGTACACATCGCGGCGCCGACCGATCGCATCGAAGCGCTCAAAGGCCAGGCCGATCGGGTCGGGCACCGTATGGCACGCGCCGCATACGCGGTCGTTCGAGCGCGCCTCGACCTTTTCGCGAACCGTCGCATCCTCCGGCGTCAGGCCTTCCTGGGCGGCGTTGACGTCGAGGCCGTCCGGCGGCGTGAGGTTCCGGCAGAGGGCGTGCAGATAGAGACCCATACCGCGTCGTACGACAAACTCTTCTTCCCGCGAAGCGTGGGCGACAAGCCATGCGGCGTGCGTGAGCATGCCCGCGCGCTCCGCGGGGTTGAAGGTGATCGGCTGAAGGCCGCTGCCCGGGTGGTCGACCTCGTAAATGGCGGCGAGCTCGGGCGACGCAAAGGAGCGCGGCGATGCGAACACGTCGTCGAGCGAGCCGCGCTGAAGCACGACCGTGTCTTCGATGAAGGCGTTGTACTCCTCCAGCATCGCGGCCTGCAGCTCGTCGCTGACGTCGAGGGCGGTGGCGGAGGACTCGAAGCGGTACATGTCGAGCCACTCCCAGAAGAAGCGCTGCCAAACGCCCGCCGAATCGTCCATCAGACGACGGGCCTCCCGGGCGCGCACCTGCGGGTCGCGAAGCTCGCCGGCGGCGGCGGCGGCAAGCAGCGTCGCGTCCGGCGACCGGTCCGTAAGTGAGAAGGAAAGCAGGCTGGCGATCTCGTAGTCGCCGAGCACGGAGATCGATCCGCCTTCCGGCGCTTCGCCTTCGATGCGCCCGTCGAAGGGCGCGCCGAGCTCATGGCGGTAGATCATGCTCGGCGAGATCAACACCGCCTGCACGCTGCGGCCGAGGGCGTAGGGAAGGTCGTGGTCGGCGAGGATCGAATCGAAGAGCGTGGCGATCGCATCTTGCTCCACGTCCGTCGCCGGCCGACGGTACGCGGACTCCAAAAGTCCGTGAAGGTAGGCGACGGCGCAATCGCGGTCCGTGCAGCCGCTGACGGCTTCGGCGTTCTCCGTGACCCACGTGCCGTAGTCATCGGTGATCTGCGCGATGCGCTGGGCAACGGGACGATCGACGGGCGCACGCACGGCGATGTTCGTCAGCCCCGCTTCGCTTTCGCCAAGGGGGTACTGGCCCGCGTCCGGCAACTCGCCGAGCAAGCGGCGCGCTTCATCTTCGAACTGCTGCGGCGTAAGGCGCCACACGCGAGCGCGCAGCCGGCCACCTTCGAGCACGGCTTCGCCAACGCTCGGGGATTCGATATTGATGCCGCCTCCCCCGTCGCCGATCGTGCCGTCGCACGCCGCGAGAAGAAGAAAGCTCAGAGTGAGTGAGCGCATAGCGCCAAGGATAACAGGCATCCGGGCACCTGGATCGACCTGAGACGTTACGACACGTGCGTTTTTCTCGGTAAATGTGGGCCATTGTGGTTCGACGGAGCCCACCCGTTTGGTGGATCTGGGCGCTTCATTCATCGCTTCGATCACTGCGCAGACGCGACGGCTTGGCGGACGAAAACTACGGCTTCCGGCGCGCAGCGACGCGCTCGCGGCACGTGAAGCACGCTGCAAATCGAGAGGCGGCGGCACCTTCAGTGCGCAGCGACGAACGAACGGAGTCTGGGGTAAGGCCGGGTTAGGCGCCGTCTCCGGCCTGTGCGTCGTCACTCGCTGCTAGACCGCTTGCCGCTTGAAATGACCGTGCTGCGTTCGCCGAAGGCCGTCGTCGCAAGGAACGATGACGCAGGAATGCAGGTACATTTCAAGGAAGAGTGACGCCGCGAGGGCGGGTTTCGGTGGGCGCAGCACGGTCATTTCAAGCGGCAAGCGGTCTAGTTGCTGACGAGCTCGGGGGCGAGCAGTCCGACCCTTCGCTGCCACGCGGAAGGTGTGATTCCGTACTGCGCTTGAAACGTGCGACTGAGGTGGGCGTTGTCCGAAAAGCCGCTCACGGCGCTGGCGTCGCCGACGCTTGCCCCCGCCGCGAGACGCTGGGTCGCCGCGCGCAAGCGCAGTTGCTTCCGGTACTGCACGGGGGTCAGGCCAAAGGCCGCCACGAAGCGGCGACTCAGGTCCGGTCCGCGCAGGCCAACGGCTTCGGCGATGGTGGAAATGCCCGTATCCGTGCAGAACTCTTCATCGAGCATTTGCTTTGCAGCCAGGGCGGCGCTCGTGGCCTTACCCGACGCATCTGCCGGCTCAAAATGGTCGCCGATGTGGTCCAGGAGCGCGTCGAGCGCCACGCGTTCATGCCCATCGGCGCCGCCTTCAAGCACCAGCGCCGCCAAGGCGTACATGGTGGTCAAGAGATCCTCCGGCGCGGCTTGGGCGCGCGCTCCGATGGGCGCCAGGTCAAGCCCCGCACACTGAATGGCGGCGTCGGGAATGAAGAAGGTGAGAAAGTCCGAGCCCGCATAGCCGTGGCCGCGGTGCGAATAGGCGGAGTCGATCCACATCCAATCGCCATGGCGAAGGGAGATGTTGCCGCCGGCATGTTCGACGTCGCACCCGCCTTCGCCGAACACCACGGAAAGGCTCGCCGCCGGGGGCACACTCGACCAGCGAAGCTCCTTGGGGAGCGCGCGCCCGACCATCAACCAAACCCCGCTGGCTTCTGCGGTGGCGTGATGCCGGCCGGGAGGCAGCGCGAGGAGGCGTTCCAGCGGCGTTAGGGCACTCATAAAGGTCTAGAAAGGGTCACTCGCACCGGAGCGCCACCAAAAACGTTCAAGTCCGACGCGCGAGCGAACACCAGAGTGCAGCTGCGGACGGCGCGATAACCGTTCCGCGGCAACCCCTGCCCAACCGAGTCCGTCGCGAAGCGCGGGCGAACCAAGGAGCCCCATGCCTCTGCGATGCACACGTGCGTCGGGCGAGCGATCCTGCGCGTCCACCCTCTACCCGTTGCTGGCATTCATCGTCTGCCTTAGCGCGATGAGGCCGGCGGCCGCACAGCCCGATGCGCCGCCGGACGCACCCGCGCCCGAAGCGCCGGAAGGAACGGCGGCACCGGAAGATCCGATCCCGGAAGACGCGGGCGAGGCGGAGGATGGGGCCAACGACCGGGCGGAAACGCCCACCGGTCCCGTGCCTCCCGCGCTGGTCTCGATCGAGCAAGCCCCGTGGCCCGATGGACTGCAGGCCGACGGCCCCGTCACCCTCACCTTCGCGATCGTCGTGACCCGCGAAGGAACGGTACGCGATCCGGAGGTCCTCGACGGCCCCGAAGCGTTTCACGCTGCGGCGCTGCTAGCCCTCCGTGACGCTCGCTTTGAACCGGCGAGGGTCGACGGCGAAGCGGTCGAAGCGCGCATTCGTTTTGAATACGTGTTTCAGCCTCCCGCGCCGGTCCCCGAACCCCTGCTCGAAGGGCAGCTGGAGGGTACGATCGGCGACGGGGACGCCGCCCCCATCGGCGGCGCTCGGGTCGAATTGCGGCGCGCCGACGAAGTCGAGGTGCTCGCCGAACGCATCGTCGGTGCGGACGGACGCTTTGTTTTCGACGGGCTGAGCCCGGGTTCATACGCCGTGCGGGTGAGCGCAACAGACTACATTGCGGTGGAGCAAACCGAGACGGTGTACGCCGGCGAAATCACGGACGTGGGCTACCGTCTCCAGCCGCTGACGCTCGAGGTGGACCCGAGCGACGAGCTGGAGTTCGGCGCCACGGCGAGGGTGGACGCGCCGGCCCGCGAAGTCACCCGGCGCGTCATTCGGCGAAACGAGCTCACGCAGGTGCCGGGAACCCGCGGCGATGCGCTGCGGGCGATCGAAGTGCTGCCGGGCGTCGGACGGCCGCCCTTCGGCAACGGCGAGATCATCGTTCGCGGGTCTGCACCCACAGACAGCGAGGTGTTCCTTGAAGGGATCCCCTTACCGCTCCTCTACCACTTCGGCGGGTTGACCAGCGTCTACAACTCGCGGCTGCTCGAACAGATCGAGTTTGTGCCCGGCAACTTTTCCAGCCGCTACGGCCGGCGCATCGGCGGGATCATCGAGGTCGAGACGCGCGACCCCCGAAGCGACGGCTTTCACGCCGTGGTGGAGACGAGCGCGATCGACGCGTCGGTCCTCGCCGAGTTTCCGCTCGGGGAAAACGCCAGCATGGCGCTGGGATTTCGCCGCAGCCTTCTCGACCTGTTCTTCGACCTGGTCCTTCCGGACGAGATCGGTATCTCGCAGGCGCCCGTCTACTACGACTGGCAATCGATCGTTTCGTGGCGCCCGTCGTCTCGCGATCGGCTGCGCTTTCAGTTCTACGGCGCGTCGGACCGCTTCAAGCTGCTCTTCGACGACGGCCTCGAGGCGGACCCCGCGGCGAGCGGAAACCTCGGGCTCATCACGCGCTTTGCAACCTTTCAGGCCAGCTGGGATCGGCAGATCAACGACGACACGGAGCTCGAAGTCAACGCCGCCTTTGGCCCGCAAACCGTCGACTTCGGCCAGGGCAATGCGCTGAACGTCGACCTCTTCGTCAATCAGGCGTACCTGCGAACGGAGATGCGCCATCGCATCACCCCGCGCTACAAGCTCACGTACGGCGTGGACATCTCCGTTGCCCCCTTCTCGATCGACTTCAGCGGTCCTTCGCAGCGTCAAACGGAAGGGGCCGGTCAGCCCGATCCCCTGGCGTCCGCGAACACCGTTTCCAACAGCTTGAGCTCGGTGGCGTCGCGCCCCGGCGCATACATCGAAAACGACATCCGTCCGAACGACGCGCTGCAGATCATTGCCGGCGTTCGCTTCGACTACGACGGCCTCACGGGCGACTACGCCATCGATCCTCGGGTCGCCGCCAACTGGCAGGTCAACGACGTCCTACGGCTCAAAGCGGGCCTCGGCATGTATAGCCAGCCGCCAGAGTTCGCCGAATCGGCGCCGGTCGTCGGCAACCCCGATCTCGACATGATTCACTCGGTTCATGCGGGCTTTGGCTTTGACCTTCAGCTCACGGAGCAGCTCAGCTTCACCGTGGACGGGTTCTACAAGCACCTTTGGGACCGGGTCGTATCGACGGAACAAGGTGCCGAGCCCTTCTTCGAGAATGACGGCGTGGGCCGAATCTACGGCGCCGAGATCAGCGGACGGCTTCAAGCGAGCCCGGAACTGCCGCTCTTTGCCTACTTCAGCTACACGCTCAGCCGGAGCGAGCGCCGCGACCGAGACGCCCTTGCATACCGCCTCTTCGACTTCGACCAAACGCACATCTTCACGCTGAGCGGCGTGTACGAGCTGCCGAGAAACTGGAGCGTGGGCCTCAGCATGCGTTTCACCTCGGGCAACCCAACGACGCCCGTCGTCGGAGGCATCTTCGACTCGCGCAACAACGTGTATCAGCCGGTCAGCGGTCCGGTAAACTCCAGCCGCACCAGCAACTTCCATCGTCTCGACCTTCGCATCGAAAAGAAGTGGCGCATTCGCGACGGTCAGTTCGCAGTCTTTGTGGACATTCAAAATGTCTACAACCGCATGAACGAGGAAGGACTCTTCTTCAACTTCGACTACTCGCAGTCGACGGCACTGGACGGCCTGCCGATCATCCCGTCGATCGGGATCCGAGGAGAAATCTGATGCGCATCACCTCCATCCTTCTGGCGCTTCTTTTCCTGTCCGCCTGTGACGACACCTTCGACCCGCCCTCGCTCCTCGCGCGTCCCCGCGTCTTGGGTTTTGTCGTCTCCGTGCAGGACGAACCGGTGCGTACCGATCCCGTACGCGGCGAGACGATCGACGTGCGCGTGCCCTGGGCGTTCCCCGGCCAGCCCTTGCCCCGCTCCTTCCGCGGATCGCTGTGCGTTCTACTGGACACGGGCTTCGGCATCCCGGAATGCGACCCGGCCTTTCCGAGCGTGGAGGTGGCGTCGGAAGCGGCCGTGGGCGAAGACCTGACGTTTTCGCTCCCGGTGCCCGCGGATCTGCCCGACGGGGGCCAGCTGCTGCTCTTTGGCGGAAGCTGCGCGGGCGGCGGGACCGCGCCGATCCCCGCGAGCGCGAGCGAACTGGGGGAGCGGATCGGCCAGGTGTGCGAGCGACCGGAGGACACGGGCGAGCTTCTTCAAACCACGATCGTGGTGGTGGACGAGCCAAACGAAGCGAATCGACAGCCCGCGCCCCTCGAGCAGGCCACGCTCGCGGGCCAGCCCCTCTTGCCGACGGGCGATGGGCTGGCGGGCGATCCCTGTGCGGACCGGGCGGAGCTCGCGCGCCTTCGCGTCGGGGACCCGGCGGCCGACTTGGTGGTGCTGTCGCCGCCCGACGCCTTCGAC
>JBCCRV010000177.1:0-11529 GCA_039201085.1 Myxococcota bacterium
ATGAAGGCGACGCCCGCGGCTTCGAGTCCACGCGCCAGTTCGAGGCTGGGAAGCTGGTCGCAGAAGCCCGGGTGCACGCCATCGATGCCGTGCTCGGACGCGGCGGCGGTGATGCGCTCCAGGAGCGCTCCGTCGCCCAGCGACACCCGCCCGTCGCAGCCCGCGAGGTGCACGTTTTCATCTTCGTCGCCAAAGACGCCAAACACCTGCGCGCCCAGTCGTCGGCCGGTACGCGACAGGGTCAGGGCGGCCGCACTGCGGCGCGCCAGGAGAATGCGCTCGAACACGTGGGTGGGCCGCCCTACTCGGAGAGCAGGACGAGGTCCTTGAGACGCTTCAGCGGCGTCGCTTTCACCTTTCGCGACGCGGGACGGTCGCGAAAGATGGTCTCGCCCGTGTTCGGGTCGCGGTACTTCACGTTCTGTTTCGCCTCGGTGACCTTCAAGCGAAGCTTCACAAGGTCCGGCATGATGAACTCGCCGTGCTCCTTCTTGAGCTCTTCGCCGATCAAGCCCTTGAGCTTCTCGAACACATCGGTGATGTCGCGCTTGCTCAGTCCCGTGCGCTCAGCGAGCTCGGTCACGATCTGGGCTTTCGTCATGCGCTTGGATGTCATCCACTTCCTCCACGTTGTCGGCGTCGCCGAGCGTGCCCAACGGTACCTTCGCAATTTCGCCGAACACAAGGGTTTTTGTAGCGGTTCACCTGGGAACCCTGGAACGGTCGGCATCGCACGAAGATGCAGACGGGCCCTCGAGTCGGCTAAAACCAACTGATTTCAACCGTTTATGCCGCTTGACCGGGCGAATACGGCGCGTTGGCGAGTTTTCCACAGTCTGCCCGGTGTTTTCCCCAGCACCTGCCGGCGTTTGGGGTAAAACGAACGAGGCTCATAACCTCATTCATTTCAAGGTCTTGGGCCAGTGTGCGCTAGTGCTCAGAACGCTCTTCTGCGATTTTTCCCCAGGTCCGACAGGACGCGACCAACACGTGCTGACGCGCCATCATGCGCCGGTACTCGTCGCGCGTTTGATGATCGTAGCCCAGCAGGTGAAGGAGCCCGTGCGCCAAGAGCGTTCGAACCTCCGCCGCGAGACTCTGGCCGTGCTCGCTCGCTTGCCGGCGCGCCGTTGGAACGGAGATCACCACATCGCCGAGCAGATCGACGTCGATGACGTGCTCCCCCTCACCGAGTGCAAAGGCGAGCACATCGGTCGCTTGGTCCTTGCCGCGGTAGTCGCGGTTGAGTTCGTGAATGCGCGCGTCGTCGCACAGCAGCACCGAGAGCTCGGCGTCCGGTCGCCCGACGGCCTGAAGCATCGCGGCGGCCCAGCGGCGAACGGCTGCGCCTTTCACCCCGCGACTTCCGGGCCCTTCGCTGCGCACTGCGACGCTCATTCGCTGTCCGCGGGGGCCATGGCCGAGGACTCCATCGATGGCGTGCTCGGGCCCATCATCGCGCTTGTCATCGGTGAGCTTCGTGCAGGGCGTTCGGACGCCATCGAGGTCGTCCGGCCCATCGCGCTCGCCCGCATCGTCCCGGCGCCACCTCGTCGCTCACGCCGGTTTCGAAGCCATCCCTCAACGAAGCGAAAGCCCATCACCGCTTGGCTGTTCGTTGCGTTGATCTGAATCGTCATACGAGGACCCTCGGCACCCAGCGCGATTTCGGGCACGGCCCCGCGGAAGATGACGGGGATTGCGTCGATCCTCGTGTCGAGCTCACCTTGGGCAAAGGCGCGTCCCGCTTCCGCATCTTCGGCGTTTCGGTAGGCCCCAAAGCCCTGCATGCGCACGCCGCTGCCGGTGTCGCGCATGCTGAGTGAAATCCGCCGCGGGACGACGCGGATGTCCGGCGTGGGCCGATCGGGGTTTCGCTCCGCAGCGCGGCGCACGAAGCGATGAATGCCTTCAACCTCAAAGGAGAGCGCGCTGCCTTCATCCATCGACAGGAGCGCATCGGCCATCGTTCCCAGCGGCGCGGCGGGCGTCTCTTCTCCCGCTTCCGCTTCGTTCGCGGCTTCCTCGGCTGCGCGTTCCGCGCGCGTTTGGGCGATGGCCAATACGCGCGGCAGATCGCGCTCCCGGCAGATCACAAAGTGGTGCGGCCCCACGACGGCGAGCACGCGCGGCGTGCGGTCTACGTTGGGCCAGTCGACCACGTCCACGCCTTCGACCTGACGCCATCGGACGGGTCGGCCGCGCGCCTCGTGCATGCGGGTCACCGTTTCGTCGATGAAGGCGCGGCCCCGTTCCGGGTGCGCATGCCGGCCCGCGAGCACAAAGTTCTGCCGCTGGAGGTTGGGGGTGGCGATCAGCAAGCGTTCGAGGTCGCGCAGCGGTTCGATGCCGGAGCCGTTGAGCAGCAGATCCCAATCGGGAATGTTGGTCAGCAGCCGTCGAACGTGGGGGGCGAGCGGCGAGCCTTGAATCGCGGTGACGTCCATCCGTAACGCGATCTGGGCGCCGGGCGGAATGCGGCGCGCTTCCCCTTCTTCCTCGTCGCCCGCCGAATCCTCGTCGGCGCCCTCGTCGACCCCTTCGTCTTCGACTCCCGCGTCAGCCGCGTCGCCTCCGTCCGCGCCCGCATCCCGAAGGCGCTGATCGCGGCCCGCATCTTCGGGCCCTGCGTCGGCGCCCATTTCGAGGCCCGCATCGACGCCCGCATCCGAAAGCATCGAAGCGGCTTGACCCGAGGTGCCTTCGGCTTCCACGACGGCGGCGCTTTCCGGTACGCCCGCGGCCTCTTGGGCCGTCAGCGTCATTTCGTCGGCCATGCCCAGCTCGACCTCGATCGGAATCTCAAATTCGAACGCGAAGTCCGGCGGTTTCGAACCGCCAACGGCGATCGCCGCGCCCGTATGCACAAGTACGGAAACCACCGCCCCGAAGAGCGTGGTGCGCAGGACTGAGGGCGGGGGCTTCATCGGTGGGGGAGGGCCGAGCGGTTGACGTGGCCGGATGGCCGTGAAATCGCAGGATGCAGGAGAGCATGGACGATGGATTTCGTCGAATCAGTTCACGCCAACGCCAATTCCCGCACCGTGGCGTCTCGCGCCGGCACAGCGATTCGGACGTGGCTTCTGCCTTGCTTATTCTGCGTCGTGGCCTGCGAGGACGCCGCCCCCGTGGATCCTCCGGAGGTCGCGGCCGAACCAGCGGCGGTGGAGCCGGAAGTCGAGGTCGAGCCGGAACGGCCCGAGCCCGAGCCCGAGCCCGAGGGCCCGCCGAAGCGCATCTTTGCCAAGCGCTTCGTCGTGCCCGTGCGAGACGCGCCGAGCCGGCAGGCGAATCGGGTCGGCTACCTGCGCGCCGGATCGGTTCTCCAGGCCACGACCTACGCACCCATCGACGACCGGTCGGCACAGCCCGATGAAAACGGCAATCCGCCGACGGGCCGCGCCGCGCGCCGCTGCCCCCGCGGCTGGTACGAGCTGAGCACGGGCGGCTTCGTGTGCAACGTGCGCGATGTGATCGCCTTTGAGGGCCGCCGCCTTCCCGAGCACCGCTCCACCCAGCCCGACCGCGAGCGCCCCCTGCCGTACGAGTACGGCTTTCTGCGCCGCCAGGCGCCCATGTACCGCCGTCCGCCTACGGACGAGGACGCGGCGCAACACGAGGGCTACCGCATTCCCGGTCAGGAGCCGCCGGAAGAAGCCACCGTCGCGGAGGGAAGCGAAGGCGGCACCGATCTCGAAACGGCGCCAACGATGGCCACCGCCGTGACGCCGACCGAGATGGCCAGCCCAATGACCCCAAGCGAGATGGCCGCCGCGATCGGCGAGGCCGGTACACCGGAGGTGCCGGAGGAAGAGGAACCGATCACGCTGGATCGTCTTGCAGGAGAGCGCGATTCGGTGGTGATGCGCACGATGATGCGCGGCTTCTACGTGAGCTTGGACCGTCCGATCCGGCGCGGCGCCCGTCGCTACTGGCGCACCCAAAGCAACGGCTACGTGCCCTACAACGCCGTGCTCCAGCGTTCGGGCTCCGAGTACCACGGCATCGAACTGGCCGAAGGCGTGTCGCTTCCCTTTGCCTTCGTGCTGAATCAATCGGCGCGGGCGTACACGCGCAACGAAGAGACGAGCCGCTTTCGCGCGGCGCGCGGCCGCCGCGAATACCGCGACGGTTTTCCCGTGCTCGAAGAAGCCGAGGATCGCGGCCGCGAGTACGTGCGCGCCGACGAAGAGCTGTGGTACCGCGTCAGCGATCTGCGCATCGCGCGACCTGAGCCAATGCGCCCGGAAATGGGCCCGAACGACAAGTGGTTCGACATCAACCTCGCCACGCAGATCCTGACCGCCTACGAAGGCGAGCGCCCCGTGTACATTACGCTCATCTCGTCCGGCTTGCCGGACCGCACAAACATGCCCGACCGCGACTACGAGACGCTCGCGGGCCTTCACCGCGTGAAGTCGAAGCACCTGACCGATACGATGGACGGAGACACGGCCTTCGACGGTCCCTACAGCGTCGATGACGTGCCCTACGTCATGTACTACGAGCTCGCCTACGCCCTGCACTCGGCCTTCTGGCACAACCGCTTCGGACGTCCGAAGAGCCATGGCTGCGTGAACCTATCGCCCCTCGACGCGAAGTGGGTCTTCAACTGGGCGGACCCACCGCTGCCCGAGGGCTGGCACTCGGCCTATCCCTCGGAGGAAACGCCAGGCACTTGGATTTGGGTGCACGACGATACGTGGGGGCGCCGCTGAATCGCGCAGCCGCCTTAGCGCTTCTGTCCGCGCTTTGCGTGGCCTGCGGGCGCGAGCCCGTCGTACAGACGACGGACATCCGCGCCGAACGCGCGGCCGAAGCGCGTCGGCGAGCGGCCGCCGCGTGGGAGCAGCGGGGCGACGAAGGGCGCGCTCGTGAAGCCGCCGAGGGCTACGCGCTCGCGATCGAAAACGGCGACGAAGGCGCCTACGTACCCGCGGTGCGGGCGCACTTTTTTCTCGCCGATTGCCACCTGCGCTTTCGCCGCGAAGCACGCGCCGAGTTCTTGCGTGAGCTCGAGCGCAGCGGCGAGCTCGCCCGTGAGGCCGTTCAGATCGAACCCGACGGCGCTGCGGTGTATTGGCTTGCCGAAGCCCGCTGGATGTGGTCGCGGGCCCAGGGGCCAGCGACCTTCTTGATGGTTGAAGACGAGCTTCACGTGCTCGCACGCGAAGCGCGTGCCCAGAACGTCGCCTACGACGGACACGGCAGCGACCGCATGTTGGGTGCGCTTCTCGCGCGCACGCCTGGCTTTGCCGGTGGGGACATCGTAGCGGCCGAACGCTTCTTCACCGCGGCCCGCACTGGCTCGCCCGACGACCCGCGAAACGAGCTGCGCATGGCCGCTGAGTACGCCGTCGCAACGGGCGATGGCGACCTCTTCGTGGAGCTCCTCGACGAAGTGGTGGCCCTACCGGCAAACACGCCGGAGCGCATCTGCGCCCATCGAAAGGCCGAGCAGCTGCGCGCAAAGATCCCAAAGTTCTTCCCGCGTATCGAGCCGGGCGCGCACTGACTCAGAACGCGTTTCTCAGAGATTCCAATACCTCACGGCCGCGTTCCACCAGCGCCCGCTCGGGCGGCCAAGGAATGCGCCGGCCGCCCATCAGGCGGTAGGCGATATGAAAAGGAAGAAGCGTCGCGGGCCACAAGCTCACGGACAGCGGGACAAGTCCGATGCCGAAGATGGCAGGACCGGCGAGCAGCAGAAGACTGCCGGCCCGGACAAGCCACCACCCGCCAACGAACGCCGCGGCGACGAAGGCGAACATCCGCCGAGTATGCTCGAGCTCGTCTTCGGTGCGTGCGGCTTCGAGGTCGCGAATGAAGCGCTCCGCCTCCCGGTCGCGAGGCGCGGGTGAAGGCTTGGCGGCGGTGCGGTACGGACTGCTCACGCCCTCTCAGCTAGCCATGAAGGGTTGAGGAAACGACCGGGACTGGGCCCACGTGTGTCCATCGCAGCCGGGCAGGGACGACTCTTCGCACCGGCCCTTGGGCGGCATCGGGCGCGCTTCTTTGCCGAATCGAGCAAGTCTTGCTCGATGCCAATGACGATCTTCGGCACCGCGCCGCTGCTCTAATTGTCGTTTTATTTCAAGTATTTAGCGTCGTACGCAGAGCCTGCAAGGCTCTTGGCACCGGCTTTGCGTTTGCTCCGAGCACTCGCTGGGCAGTTCCAGACGAGCCCAACGAGAAAGCAAAAGGAGTTAGCCATGAGCAAAGTTTCCCTCGGTCATCTTTCCACTGAAGACGCTGGTGAAGGCGTTGCCAACATGCCCAAGGCCATCGCCGGCGCGTTCGGCGGCGCCCTGGCCATGGGTCTGGTTTACGGCGTCGTAGGACGCTTCGTCGGCGAGTTCAGCTACATCGCGTTCTTGATCGGTGCCGCCGCGGGGCTTGGCGCCATGAAGCTTGGGGGCGCCCGGAACATGAAGGTCGGCACCGTGAGCGCCATCGCATCGCTCGTCGCCGTGCTGCTGGCGAAACTCATCGTTGGCGCGCCGGAAGGCGTTAGCTGGATCAGCTACCACACGACGATGTTCGACATCCTCTTCTGCTACCTCGCGCCGCCAGTCGCAGCGTTCTTCGCTGCGGGTTCGGACAAGATTCGCGCGCTCACGAAGCATCTCCCTATCTGATACCGCGCGCTTGCGCCTCCGCGCTCGGAGGCGGTTCGAAGATGGGGCATTCATGGCTCGGCAGCCGCCTTGTGTTCGATCCGCCTCCGGGCGCGGAGGCGCGTTTGCGTTTGGGCACCGGATGCTACGCGTCGAAGCGCTTCTTGATGCCGTAGGTGCGAATCTTGTGCACGAGCGTGCGCAGCGGCATCGAAAGGCGCTTCGCGGCCTCCGTCTGGTTGCCCTGGGTCGCTTCGAGGGCTTGAAGGATGAGCTGCCGTTCGTAGGCGCGCACCTGGTCCTTGAACGAACCGCCCTCGAGTTCAGGCATCGTGCTTCGCGCCTTCGGTGTGCGCGCAAAGGCCGGTAGGTCGTCTTCGACCACCTCGGGGCCTTCGGCGATGACGGCGGCGCGCTCGATCGCGTTGCGAAGCTCGCGAATGTTGCCAGGCCAAGGGTGCGCACGAAGGCGCTGCAGGGCGCCGACTGAGAAGCGAAGCGCTTCGCCGCGCGCCTTTGAGGCCTGGGCCAAGAAGCGCTCGGCGAGCGGCGTGATCTCCGACGGCCGATCGCGCAGGGCCGGAAGGTCGAGGCTCACGCCCCGGAGCCGATAGAGAAGGTCGCTGCGAAAGCGTCCTTCTTCGGCCCACGCTTCCAAATCGCGGTGCGTGGCGGACACGATGCGCACGTCCACTGCGATCTCCTCCGTGCCGCCGACGCGCGTGATGCGACCCGTTTCCAGCGCGCGCAACAGCGAAGCCTGCGCCGCCGGCGAGAGCTCACCGACTTCGTCCAAAAAGAGCGTGCCCCCGCTCGCCGTTTCAAACACGCCCGCGCGATCCGAGGTGGCGCCTGTGAAGGCGCCCTGCAGATGGCCAAAGAACGTGCTTTGCACGAGCGTGTCCGTAAGGGCGCCGCAGTTAACCGCTTGAAAGGCGCCGCTCGCGCGGGCGCCGCTCTGACGATGGAGGGCCCGCGCGACGAGCTCTTTGCCCGTGCCGGTCTCCCCGATGACGAGCACGTTCAGCGCCGAGGGCGCCACGCGCTTCACCGTGTCGTAGACCGTTTCCATCGCCGGGTCCGCGATGACGGGCGACTCGTCCACCTCGTCCGGCGTGCGCCGTCCCACGCCGCCCTTCGCGCGACGCGATGCGCTCCGTGCCGTTTCCAAGAGCGCCGCAGCGCTGGCGCCATCCTCAGGAAAGGCAGCCACGCCGGCGCGCAGCGTTGGGCCGCCCAAGATCGACTTGACCCAGCCTTCGGCGACGCGCGCCGCATCGGCGCCCGTATGCTCCGCCAAGAGCACGAGCAGCGAACGCGGCCCATACACGCTCGCCCGTGCGCCCGCCGGCAGGCCCGATGCGATGCGCGGCATGAACGTTTGCACGTGCGCGTCGCGCTCGAGGGCGCGAAGAAATACCAAGCTCAGGCTGCGGCCAAAGCGCCGCGCTCGCTCGACCTCCTCCTGCGTGCGTTCGATGAAACTCGCGTGCGTTTCGAGGCCCTGCACCTGCGAGCCCACAATGCTTCGGTGCAGCATGACGCTCACGCCGCCGAGCTGAACGGCTTCGCCTTCTCGCAGCACATGCCTGCCCACCGGCTCGCCGAAGACGCGCACGCCGTTCGTGCTGCCGAGGTCCTCGACGGTGACTTTTTCGCCACGGCACTCGAAGGCGGCATGCTGCCGCGAAAGGGACGCGTCCTCCACGATCACATCGGCCGGTTCGCTCCGACCCACGATGAAGGCGTCGTCGTCCTGGAGGCGCAGCACGCGCGTTTCCCGCCGCGCGTAGACGATCAGCGAAAGCAGCGACTCGGGGCCGTCGTCCGCGACGTGTTCAAGGGTCGTGTCATCGCCCACCCACGCACCATCTGTCGTTCCGAGCGCCGCCGTCAAGGCGCGGAGCGCCAGGAGGACGACGGCGGCCAAAAGCGCTAGGCTTCGGCGTGGGCGAAGCGCTTCAGCACGGCGAAATGCTCGGTCCGTACCGCATCCTACTTCCGCTCGGGGAGGGGGGGCAGGGCCAGGTGTACCGGGCCCTTGGGCCCGACGGGGCCATCGTGGCCCTCAAGCATCTCACGGACGGACGGCGCCTCGAGGTGGAGCTTGAGGTGGCGCGGCGCGTGCACTCGCCGTTCGTTGCGCGGCTCCTTCATGCCTCCGCCGAGCCGCCGCTCGTGGCGTACGAGTTCATCGAGGGCGAGGCCCTGCGCTCGTCGGAAACGCGCTCGCTAGCCGAGGTGTGTTTGATCGCGGACAGCGTGCTTCGTGGCCTGTCGGACCTGCACGCCGCGGGCGTGCTCCATCGCGACGTCAAGCCGTCCAACGTGCTGGTCTGCAGCGTGGCCGACCGGCCGCCGGCCGTTCTCATCGACCTGGGCGTTGCCAAGGTCGGCGGCCATCGGGCGATGACGAAGAGCGGCGTTCGCATTGGTACGCCCGGTTTTGCAGCGCCCGAGCAGCTCGACAGCGGCACCCGCGCCGACGAGCGCAGCGATATCTACGGCGCCGGCATGCTGCTCTACCGGCTCCTCTCGGGGCGCTTTCCCTTCGACGAGGGAAGCTACGAACGCATGCTCATCGGCGCGGCGCGCCATGGGCGCACGCCCCTGCGCGAGCACATGCCCCAGATCCCCGCGCCCCTCGCCGCGGTCGTCGACCGCGCCGTGCGGCGCGACCCGCTTTCGCGCTTCGAGAGCGCCGTTGCGATGCTAACGGCGCTCCGCGCGTCGATGAGCCTCGGCGAATACGCCAGCCAGTCGAAGCTCTCGGTGCAGACCCTGCGCCGGACGTGATGCCGTGTCGAATGTGATGCCGTGCCGAATGTGATGCCGTGCCGAACGTGATGCTGCGCCGGACATAATGCTGGGCGGGACGTGATGCTGCGCTACTGCCAGCCGCAGGTGCGGCCTTCGTTTTGCGTGCGCAGCCACTCCATGAGCGGTGCGAAGTAGGCGACCAGCGACGAGCCGTCCATCTGGCGCGTACCGGCAAAGGCCTCAAGCGTTTCGGGCCACGGCTGGGACGCGCCGAGCGCGAGCATACGGCCAAAGGGCTCGCCCACAGACTGCGAACCGTAGATCGAGCAGCGGTGAAGGGGGCCGTCCCAACCGGCGATTTCGCAGGCCCTTTGGTGGAACTGGAACTGCAAGATGAACGAGAGGAAGTAGCGCAGGTAAGGCACGTTGTTCGCCACGTGGTACTTCGCGCCCGGGTCGAAGGCGTCCGCGGGACGTTCCACAGGCGGTACGATGCCCTGGTACTGACGGCGCAGCTCCCACCAGCGGCGGTTGTAGCCGGTGGGCTCGACGGCGCCGGAGAAGACCTCCCAGCGCCACTTGTCGATGAGCAGGCCGAAGGGAAGGAAGGCGATCTTGTCGAGGGCCTGCTGGAGGAGCAACGACACGTCCGCCGATGCCGGCGGAAGCTGCTCTTCTTCGAGAAGATCCAGCTGAACCAGGTATTCGGGCGTCACCGAGAGGGCGATGAAGTCGCCGATGGCCTCGTGAAACCCGTCGTGGGCGCCGGTGCGAAAGATCGGGCTGATGCCGGCGTAGGCGCGCTGGTAGTAGTTGTGACCGAGCTCGTGGTGCACGGTCTGAAAGTCCTCGCTGTTGATGCGAATGCACATCTTGATGCGCAGGTCGTCGACGTCGTCGAGGTCCCAAGCGGAGGCATGGCAAACGACGTCCCGATCGCGCGGACGCGTGAACTGACTGCGCTCCCAAAAGGTGTCGGGTAGGGCGGGCAGGCCGAGGCTCGTGAAGAAGGCCTCGCCCGTGCGCACCATCTGCTCCGGTGTGGTGTTTCGCTCGACGAGAATCTCCGTCAGATCGTAGGAGACGCCGCCCTCTTCGGGAAGCACGAACCCGCTCGTGTTGCCCCAGGTCTGCGCCCACATATTGCCCATCAGGTCGGCGCGCAGCGGACCGCTTTCGGAAATGGCGTCGCCGTAATGATCGTGCAGTTCGGCGCGCACGTAGCAGTGCAGCTGTTCGTAGAGCGGCGCAACCTGGCTCCACAGCCGGTCGACCTCTTCGGCCATCGCGTCCGGCTCCATGTCGTACTTCGAAAGCCAGAGATCGCGCACGTTGGCGAAGCCGAGCTCCGAGGCGCCCTCGTTCGCGATGTCCACCATGCGCGCGTAGGACTGGCGCATGGCCGTCGACACTTCGCGCCACTTGACCCACATCTCCTGCAGGCGCGCCGGGTCGCGCTCCGTGCCCATGCGAACCTCGAGCTCGTCGAGGGTGAGCTCCTCCGGGTTGCCTTCGGCGTCGTTCATCGTGATGCGCCCGGTGCTGTAGATCGACGCGAGTTCGGTCGTGATGGACGCGAGCTCGTCGGCGGCGCCATCGCGCGTCGGCGCGGGCATCGTGATCGAACGCTTGATGAGCTCGATCTTGCGCCGCAGCTCGGCGGGCAGTTCGAGGTCGTTGAAGCGCTTCGCTTCGTTCGCCCAGGCGACGCTCAAGCGCGTCGATTCGGCGCTCATGCGCTCGACGAGCCAGTTGGTGTCGTAGGTGATGTTGGTGGCCCGCACCCACGCCGTGCGCGACGCGAACTCGTTGAAGTCGAGCATCTCTTGCTCGACGCGCGCCACAAACGCTTCTGCATCACTGGCGGTGGGAGGAGCCTCTTCACCGCCCGACTGTACGGGCGTGGTCGTTCCGCCACAGGCCAGGGCGAGGGCGAGGATCGAGATCAGCGCAGCTTTCATAAGCCTCGGGCCTACGGCGAAGGCGCCCGGTGGGCAAGGCGCCCAGCACGCACGCACCTAGCGCCCCGCGTTCTGCCCCGGCCCCCTGCGTTCTGCCCCCCGCGTTCTGCCCCGGCCCCCGGCGTTCTGCCCCCTGCGTTCTGCCCCCCTGCGTTCTGCCCCCCGCGTTCTGCCCCCCGCGTTCTGCCCCC
>JBCCRV010000178.1:0-11521 GCA_039201085.1 Myxococcota bacterium
CTGGCACTTCGTGCTCGCCCCCCTCGCCTTTCTTCCCCTCGGACCATGGGCCGCGGGAAGCGTCGCGATGAACTCGCTGCTCGCTGAGCTCTTCACGAACCTTCATACCTTCCTGATCATCGTGACGAACCACGCCGGCGAGGACCTGCATCGCTTTGATGAGCGCATGACGGACAAGGCCGAGTTCTACCGGCGCCAGGTCGTGGGTTCGACGAACTTCAAGACCGGCGGTGACTTCAACGATTTTCTGCACGGCTGGCTCAACTATCAGATCGAGCACCACGTCTTTCCCGACCTGCCGATGCGCCAATACGCACGCTTGCAGCCGGAGCTCAAGGCCATCTGCGAAAAGCACGGCGTGCCCTATGTGCAAGAATCGGTGTGGACCCGGCTGCAAAAGACACTCGCCATTGCCACGGGCAGCGCGTCGATGCGCCGCAGCTGAGCGCCTACCCGTCCACCCATGCACCCACCAGGGACAACACCAGGTGGGCGCGAACCGTGCTGTAGAAGCAAAGCCGACCATCCGGGCTGAGGCCGCTCAACGCCAACGATGCGTGCGTCGTTCCCGAGCCCGGAAACGCCAGGTCCGGAAAGCCGGGGGACGAGCCGCAAGCGTAGACGTACGCCTCACCGCTCCGCGGACTCACTTCCTCGGGGGGAAACACCACGGTCACACGCACAACCACGCTGTCGATATTCGAAGGTATCTCGGGGATCGAGGACACGTCGACGTTGAGCTCTTGATTCGCGCCGACCAAGCCGGTCCACGCAGTCTCGCGATCCCTCTGCGAACTTCGCGTATCAACGAGCCGCGAGACGCGAACGGGCTGGTAGCGGGTGCGTATGCTGGAACTAAGCTCCGCGACGGTGTCGACGACGATATGGGTCTGCGACAGCCCAGCCGTGAAGGCGCACAGCCCGCCGGCGATCGGCGCCACCACCAGGTTGCTTGCTCGACTTCCGTCGTAGTTGATATGACTGATCTGCTCGGGCTCGGGACCGCTGCATGGCTGAAAGCGAAGAAAGCCACGACCGAGTGAATCGACGGAAGTGGCCGTAAAGACCACGGCGGAGCCCACCGCAGAGCCGAGGGAAACGCGCGTAGAAGTGCGCAGCGGAGGTCGCGACCCGCCCCGCGTCTCAAAACGGTTTGGCGTGGCCAGCATTCGGAGTCCCAGGCCACCGCTCGTCGTAAAGGTCCCCAGGAGGTCGAGGATCAACGGCGTTACGCGGTTCGTGGTGAGGAGAAGTTCGCGCGACGAGCCAACGGGCGTGATGCTTGAGTCCGCGTTGACGGCCCCCGAGAAGTTGAGGATCGGTTCATCGGGCTCCGCCGACCCGCTTCGCCACATCTTCACAAATCCGGGCGCATCCGCCATGACGGAAACCGCGTTAAACCAAACGGCGCCCCACGCCCCGGTGGAGAGACGGGCCGGCGGTCCGGACGCAAGCGGTCCGGTGAACGTCCCATCGCCGCGCCGCAAGGAACGACTCATCGAGTCGGTCGATGTATTGACGTAGCGGGTTGCAGGCGCGGGCACGTTGAGCCGAAGCGAAGGACCGACGGCGGGCGCAGGTGGGAGAAGCGCATCGTGCACGGCAATCGCGCCCGCCGAACAGCGGCAGTCGGGGTCCTCACAGTCGGTGTTTCCGTCGCAATCATCGTCCATCTCGTCCGTGCAGATGCTCTCCCGCGTCGCACAGGCCGGCGCCATATCGACGGCTCGGTCCGGCATGGCCCGGTCGGGCATCGCGACATCCGGCACCGTCATGTCGATGCGCGCTTCGTCCGGTGCCACGTCCAGCGTCCGTGCGTCCGTATTCGAGGGGCTATCTTCCGCCGAATCGTCGGGGAGACCATCGACGGCCCCGTCGGCGAAGCTCGCGCCATCGGAAAGCGCGATGCACACGCCGTCGACGCATCGAAAACCATCCGCGCACGGGCAGGCCCGACCTTCGAGCGACGGCGAGGATATGGTGCAAGCCGCCGCCATCGCCAGCAGCCCGAAGCGCAACCACCCGGTTCCTCCCACACCTAAGCGTACCATCTTGCGCCGACGCCATCCAACGTCGCCCCTCGCAAAGCGGCGTCAAACGCCCGCCCGCACGCACTCAGCGAGCCGCCCGTGCATAGGCGACGATACTACACTCCGCTCTTCTTGATGAGCCGGTAGAGATAGCCGCGCGCGATTCCGGCGGCGGCGGCGGCGGCGGCGACATCGTCGCCGTAGGCCTGCATCAACTCTCGTACGTAGCGCGTCTCGAACGCAGCGACCGCAGCCTTTCGCGCTGCGGAAAAGTGCGTATCGATCGGCGCGTCGCCTTCGTCCAAAGCGCCGAAGAGCATGAGCCTTTCGAGTCGATTGCGAAGCTGGCGAACGTTGCCCGGCCACGCTGCGCGCATCAGACGGTGCATCTGATCCGCCGAGATCTCCGCCGCATCGTACCCCATGGAGCGAAGCAGGGCCTCGCTGAGTATACGGATATCCTCAGGCCGCTCTTCGAGGCTCGGGACGTCCACTTCCACGACGGCGAGGCGATAGAATAGGTCCGCGCGAAACGAACCTTCGTTCACAGCCTTTCGCAGGTCACGATGGGTTGCCGCAATCACGCGCACGTCGACCGGACGCTCGACGGCAGCACCCACCCGACGCACCCGCCGATTCTCAAGCACGCGCAAGAGTACGGCCTGATGCTCGAGGGGAAGCTCGCCAATCTCGTCAAGAAAAAGCGTTCCGCCGTAGGCCCGTTCGAAGGGTCCAGCGCGTTCGTCGATCGCGCCGGTGAAGGCGCCCTTCTCATGACCGAAGAGCTCACTCGCCAAGAGCGTCCGGGTCACCGACGCCAAATCGACCACCTCAAAGGGTCGAGCCGTTCGCCTGCTCGCGTCGTGGACCGCACGCGCCGCTTCCGTCTTTCCCGTGCCCGTGGGCCCCGTGAGCAGGAGCGTCGCATCGCTGCTCGATGCGCGCTCGAGCTCGGAGAAGAAGCGGCGGCTTCGCGCGCTCACACCGACCAGCGAGCCGAAGGACTCGCCGCCAAGCGGCACAAAACGCTCACCCGGCTCTACGACAAAGCGCAGGCGCTTCGAACCCAGCTCCAATACCGCGCCGTCGAGCAACCATGCGCGGGCCACGCGCATCCCGTTCACGAAGGTGCCGTTCGAGCTCCCGACATCCGTCAAACACGCCCCGTTTGCATCGAGGGTGATTCGGCAGTGAAAGCGACTGACCGTTTGGTCGGCGAGACGCACATCGTTCGCCGCTTCACTGCCGATGGAGGTCACGACCTCGCCATCCCGCAAGAAGCGCTCCCCCGTCGCCACGTCCTCGAGCGCAAAGCGCCCGAGGGACGTTCGCGTCGCGGCCAGGTCGACCAGGAGTGACGCGGTCTGTTCCCCGGCCGGGATCGTAGCAGCAGGTGCGTTCGACCGTAAAAACAAGGCTCACCGTTGGGCGCGAGCCGCCACGCGGCCTCTGCTTCCCCCACGACGCCGCGGAGGCGCTATACTCGCCGGATGATCGCGCGGCCAGGCTTGGTGCACTGATGAGCTTGGTGCACTGATGGGCTGGACGCCGATTGACGAACCCTTCGCCCTCGACCGCTACCTCGTGGTCGGTGAGGTGGCTCAGGGCGGAATGGCAGAGGTACTCGCGGCCGTGCAGGGCGGCGCCGAAGGTGTGGAACGGCTCGTCGCCATCAAGCGAATCCTGCCGCACCTCGCCAAGGATGAAAGCTTCGTCGACATGATGTTCGATGAAGCACGCCTCGTGTCGCGCGTACGCCATCCGAACGTCGTCCAGGTGCACGACTACCTCGTTCGACACGGCCAACCGCATATTGTGATGGAGTTCCTTACGGGGGTGCCGTTGACCGCCGTACTTCGCGCACGCCACAAACTGAAGCACACCATCGCTCCAGAGCTTGCTGCGTACATCGCGCAGCAGGCTGCGCTCGGCCTTCACGCCGCGCACGAACTTCGCGGCGAAGACGGTCAACCGCTCGACGTCGTGCATCGCGATATCTCACCGCAGAACCTCTTTCTCACCCTCGAAGGCACGGTCAAGGTCCTCGACTTTGGCATCGCCAAAGCCGAGCACCGGAAGACCCGGACAGAGCACGGCCAGCTGAAGGGAAAGTTGCGCTACATGTCGCCCGAGCAGCTTGGCAGCCGCGCGATCGATCGACGCTCGGACGTCTACTCGCTCGGCATCGTCTTGGCCGAAGTACTGAGCGGCGAGCTCTTCTTTCGGGAGCGAAATCCGGAAGCAGCCCTCGAAGAGCGCGAACGGCCAAAGGACCTCCCGCCCATGGAGCCCGGGCTCGACCGCATCGTCGCGAAGGCCACCGCGAGCAGCGTTCGCGAGCGATACGGCAGCGCCGAGGACTTTGCGCTCGATCTCGAGCGCTACCTCGTTGAAAAGGGCTGCCTGGGTCTGGAGCGGGCCCTGGCGAACGAAGTGCGCTTGCTCGCGCCCGAGTCCGTGAGCGCGAACCAGGAGATTCGCGCATTCTCCCGCACCGTTGTGTGCCCCTCACCTGTTCACGATGCAACGCCGGGCACGAGCGCCGGCAGCACGATGCAGCCGGGAGCACCGAGCACCCCAGGGCGCAGAAGACGGCGCCGAATCGTCGTCGGCGCCGCCCTCCTGCTCGGCTCCGCCATGCTCGGCGGCGCGCTGGTCACGGCGCTCGATGGGGACGAGTCCGATACCCCCGTGCGAGTCGTGCAGTTGGGCGGCGAACCAAGGCCAACGGAGGCGGACTTGGCCAGCGGTTCTCGGCCAATCGGAACGCCGCCGGTTGTGGCCCCCGTCACGCCCGTCGACTCCAGCGAGCCGGAGCCACCACAGCCACCGGCAGACGAAATGCATGGCGTACGTGCGCCAACGACGCAGGAAGAAGGCGGTTCTTCCGAAACGGACGACACGCCCAGCACGAACGAAGGGCGCTCCCCCGCACGGATGATTCGCCGCAGCGCGATGGGCGCGAGCCGCATGCGTCGTCCACGCGAGCCGCGCATCGATTGGGCCCACGGCATGTTTAAGTAGCGCGTACCGGCGTACTCGGTGTGCCGAAGCGCGCCCAGTCTGCCGAAGTACCCAGCACGGCGACTTTGCGGATGAGCTAGACCGGTTCGACCTTCATTTGATCGCCTCGGACCCACCGCTCCCGCCGACCCCTGCGTTACTCGTCCTCGAACGGCGCTTGCCGTCCTACGTCCTCGCGCCTTGATCTCGACCCGACCGACGAATCCGAGGAAATCAAATGAAGGTCGATCCGGTCTACTTAGAACCGCACGACCAGCCCGTCTACGCGGGCGCTCACGTCTGCGTTCCTTCTAAGCTTCACGATCAGCCAGACGACACCAGCGGCGATTGCCGCGGCGCCGATGGGAACGAGAACGTTGCCGATGCGCGCGCGGCGATCGGCCCGCTCATTGACGGCGGCGAGGTCGGCCATTGGCGTGCTGTCGTCGTTCAGTTCTCGCTCATCGGCACGGGCCAGCGCCCAAGAAACGAAGCCACCCACCACAAGCGCGCCACCGGCCCCGGCGACGGCCAGCGGGGCCGCGATCGAAGGCCGCGATGCACCTTCGCTCGGGGGCGAACGCTCCGCTTCCGCCCCTTCGTCCGGCTCGCAGTCGCCCATCGGGCATCGGCTGCGAAGCGCTTCGATATGGCTTTCAAGATCGTAGGTGACGCCCTCCGGTTCAAGGGTGAGGTAGTCCTCGTAGGCATCCGCGGCGTCATGCCAACGCTGCATCGCCTCAAGCGTCTTCCCCTGATTGAAACGAATCACCGGCGCTTCGTAGAGGGACCACGCGGCGCGCAGATGGCGTAGTGCGGCTGGGTAGTCTTCGCCCTCGTACGCAGCTTCCGCCGCCTGTAGCTGGTCCCACGCTTCACGCTCACGCCGCGAAGTCCGGCGCTGCGCATCAACGCTGGCGGAACCGAAGACAAGCAGCACCGCAAACGAACACAACGCCGCTTTCATCGACACCTCACGCAGCGGCGGGTCACCGCCGGGCACATGTGCCCATGCAAGCGCTGCGTATAGCGAATGGATCGGTGGCTCAGCTCAACCGCCATCTTGCGCGCGCCTAGATCGTCGCCGATGCGCGCTGGAGCGCGTCCCAACCGTCCACTGGCGGGACCGTTGAACGGGGTGTGCTTAGTCAGGGCGCACATCGAAGTGAAGGCCGAACGCTGGATGTAGGAGCACGCAGAAACATGGCCGTCGGGACACTGGGAAATGAGGATGGCGAAACGTCGTGTGACTGCGCAGAAGCACGGGCACGGCAACGCTTGGGATAAGCGCTATCATAGCGTAGGTCGCGCCCTTCGGCGCCGGCGAATGCACAGCAGGCCAAGCAGCAATGCTCCGTAGCATCCAACGCCGCCCGCGGGTTGGGCGCTGCAGCCACCTTCGAGCATCGAGCCGTCGGACTCGGGCGGGTCCGCCGGTGGTGTGCCGACATCGCCCATGGGCATGCCCGCGTCGAAGGTCCGTGCTCCTGCGTCCGTCGTCGCGCCAGCATCCGCACCAGGCGTTGGCGCATCGGGTGCAGCGGGAGCGTCGGGGTCCGTGGGATCGGGCGTCGGCTCGCTCGGCGTGGGCGCGGGACCGCCCGGCGTCGGCACCCAGACGCCGAGCAGGTCCACAATCAGGTCTGTACGGTTTAGGCTGCGTGCGCATAGCTTGCCTCCGCCGACCGTCGACATTGCGGCGGCCGTGACCACACGTCGACCGTACCCGAAGTTCAACGAGGACGTGGCACTGACGTCGAAGCCGCACGGAAAAATCGACACGAACCCGGCGCTGTCCGTGTTGACGGCAACAAGGTTTACAAGCACCGATTGAATCGCCGCAGGTGCGCCGACGAGGCTTTGAATCGGTAGCTCGATCGTCTGACCGTCGCCGAGGCGCGCATGGTAGAGCGAGCTCTCGTCGCGCGTGTCCAAGAGCCGCACGGGCTGCAGCGGCTGGTAGCTCAACTCACCGCTCGAGACGAAAAACCCGTTCACATCGACGACGAAGTGCGCGTCCCGAATCGACCAGATGCAAATTTCTCCGTCCGCGGAGAGCTCGGACACGACCGTGTTGGCCACGGGACCGCGACCCATAAAGTTGACGCTACTGGTGTCGGGACGGGGTACGTCACAGGGATACACCGTCGCGAAGCCCTGCTCATCGCTCAGCACCGTCACGGTGGCCGTCACCCCCGTCGCTTCGTCCGGTGCTTGCGCATCGACGCGAAAAACACTTCGAGCGCGCACCTCATTGCCAAGGGATCGCGAGTCGATCACACGTCGCGGATCGACGCTGCGAAGGCCCGATCCACTCGCGCCAAACGCCGCGACGGCGTCCGCGATGACATGAACATTCGACGAGGCATCGAATCGCACGCCCCGCTCGGACCCAAAGCGCACGGGCACGGCGTTGCTACGAACGGTCGATGCTTCGAAGTTCAAAGACGACGTGTTGGGCGTTCGCCCTTCCGGATAGGCAAGCACAAAGCCGTCCTGGGCGTTCGCAACTGCCGCAACGTTGAGCCACGCACCTTGGGCGCCACTCGGCAGTCCCGACCAGTCGTTGATCAGCCCGCTCACGCTGCGCGAAAGCGCCCCCGTGGACCCGTCGGAGCGACGTAGGCGGCGGCTTAGCCTCGCTTCGCGCGTATCAAAGAGGCGAAGCGCGTTCACGAAGCTGAATCGGAGCGGCGACCCGATGGTGTTGAGACGAGGAAGCTCAGCTCGGTCGTTTCGCACGGAGCGCGGCGGCTCGATGGGCGCGCACCGACCGGTGCGCTCGGCGCATACCTGACCGATGGCGGCGCAGTCGACGAAGGAGCAATCCGCCAGGACCGAAGACGTTCCCCGACAGCCGGGCTCGCACGTGTCCGTTGGAGGGCCGACGGTGAAGAAGGCGGTTCGCTGAGCCGCCGCGTCCAAGCTCACCTCGATATGCAGGTGGTCTACGTGCGGATTGCACGGCCAGCATCCCCAAGGGTAGTCCGCATCGCCGCACGAGCGGGAACACATGCGCGCGCCAAACCCGTTCTCCCCGTTGAACCAGCTTCCGTCCCAGCCCACTCGCTGAATGCCGATGTGCCGGGCGTTCGTGACGAGCCAGTTGGCGATTTGATCGCCGAGACCGTTGTTTGCATCGCCGTCTGCCAGCGGGATGCCGATGTCGATGGCGCGCCCGATCGCATGCACGGAAAGGTACGCGCCGTTGTTCGTGTTGCGCCGGCATCCGGCGACGCCCAGGTTCGTCGCATCCGGCCAGCGGGCAATGATGTACTCCGCGATCGCTTGGGTGCCCGGATGCGCGCCGCTGCAGGCGGGATGGGTGCACCAATCGCTGGCGAGGTCCGGTCCGGAGCAGCTCCCGAGGGGCCGGAGCGGTGGCGGGTCGACCACCTCGACGTTGGCCCAGCGCGACGCGGCAATCACATCGGCAGGCGGCGTCCATCGGCCGCGGACGGCCATCTTCGGAACGCCCTCCCCGGCCTCGCCGACGTCGTGGGAATGACCGCGAGCGTGCGGCGCTGGCGACGAATCCCGCGTTGTGGACGTGCACGCTGCAAGCGCACACAGGGCGAAGGCCAGGGTCGCAGCGCGCGACGGGTTCTGGGGAACGATCGTTCGTTGGTGTTGCATAGCGATGCAGAGCTTCCGCAAGGCATGTGCCATCAAAAAAGGCGTCAAAAACCACCGGTTCCGACCTCGGATTCACTTTGCGGTTCAAGGTGGGGTCGCTCGAACCCCTTCACCAAACGCAGAAAAAGGCAGGATCGAGGACCCTGCCTTTGGCGTTGAGTCGCCGGCTCAAAAACGATCGGCCTCGCCGGATGCGCTAGCCGGCCGGCCGGCGCCGGGTGCCCAGTAGGAGCAGCAGCGTCGGCACGAGGAAGCCAAGAAGCGACGACGGCTTCGCCGCGCGAGTGGAACAGCCGCCGCTGAGCACCGGCTGGTGAGCGACGGGTTCGTTCGACGCAGCCCCATCGCCTCGCGCGGCGTCCGCCGAAACACTCGAATCGTACCGAGCGTCGTCGCCAGGAGGGTCGTCGCTGGGAGCGGCGTCGGGGAAAATGCCGGCGTCGGCGGGTACACCCGCGTCGGACGCCGGAACCGGTGCTGGCTCGGGAGGCGCGACCGATTCGTCGTTCACCCAAACGCCGAGCACATCCACGATCACGTCCGCCCGCACCCGCGAAAACACACAAAGCCGAGCGCTGGGTCCCAGGCTCGCGACGGTCAACGCACTCGACACCTCACCCGGCGCGTAGTTGACGTTCGAGGTGTTCGGCACACCACCGCCGCATGGGAAGAGCGTAAGGAAACCGAACTCGTCACTGTTCAGGGCCGCGACGTTCGCGGCGACGGTCCAGGCTGCGTTGGGCATTCCTGGCAGCGCACCAAGCGGAATCTCCACGACCTGACCCACGGAAAGTCGACCGCGATAGAGTCGGGCGTGTTCGTCTCGCGTATCCATGACGCGCGTAGGTGAAAGCGGCTGATAGGAGAGTGCGCCGTCCGGCCGAAGTGTTCCGTTCAGGTCGACGATGACATCCGCGCGCGATGATGCTTGCACGCAGAAGCGAGCCTCACGCACCGGGACCACCGTTGCGTTGCTGACCACATTTGCATTCTGAAAGTTGAGGAGACTCGAACCTGTCGCACCGCCGCACGGAAACGCACTGACAAACCCCTGGCCGCCACGCGGCACGACCGTGATCGTAGCCACGACCGCGCTCGTGCCCGCCGGCACGCTCACCGGGATCTCTCGGGGAACTCCGGGTGAAAGCGGGACGCCTGCGCGCCTCGAGTCATACACCCGCGTGGGGTCCTGGGCGACCAACCCGTCGCCCTCGCCGTGCAGTGTTGCCGCCAAATCGGCGATGAGATGCACGTTCGCAAGGCTATAGAAGTCGATGCCCGCTCCTTCACCCAACGACGAGATCGTCCCGTTTGCCCGTACCCGCGATGCCGTGTGATTGAGCGTGGAGGTTTCGGGGAGCGCCACCCCACTTGGGTAGGTGCTGATGAAGCCTGGACTTCCCTGCGGGACCGCAGTCACGTTCATCCACGCGGCCTGAGCCCCGGCCGCCTCGGCGCCAAAGGTGTAACGCGCACGTGTGCGCGCTGCGACGCGCCCGGAGCGCGTACCGTCGCCGCGAACAAGACGGCGGCTTTCATACTCGGGACGCGTATCGAAGAGACGAACGGGTGAATGCACGTCGAAGCGCAAGGGCTCGCCGATGGCCACGAGCGCCGGCAACGCGCCTTCCAACCGTTCCGACTCCGGTGCCTCTGGCGGCGGAAGGGCGCCGCAGCGGAGGTCGGGCAGGCACGTCACCCCAAAGGCTCCACAGTCACTCACCGAACAGTCTGCGTTGATCAGCCGGTCGCCGTCGCAGCGCGCGCTGCAGGTGCGCGGCGCGCCTTCGTCCCAGAACGTCGCCCCCATCTCGTCAAATACGCGAACGGTTTTATCGCGATAGCGGGAGTAGCGCTCGTCCCAGCACGCACGCGTCGGAAGGCATCCGTTGTAATGGCGTAGGACGGTGCTGACCCACGCGTCCCATCGCCCATTTCCGATGCGCACACCGTTCATCCAACGAACGGCTTCTTCCACCGTGGAAATGCCCGCGATGTAGTTCGAGTGGGCGACCATGTTCATTACGAACTCGACCGCCCGCTGGGCGCTGCCGCGTACGCTCAGCACGCGTTCACCATCCCGGGCAAGGGTCTGATCGTAGTTGCCTCCATCAAACTGGAAGAGCCCCAGCCCGCCCTCACGCTGCCAACACGCCCCATCGGACCCACCCGCGAGAACCGGTCCGCCGCATTCGGGCGCAAAGGGCCCAGGGCAGCCAATGGACGTCTCGGACTTGCAGTGCGCCAAGCCGGACTCCGCCTCGGCAATGCCGACGAGCAACCACCCCTGTGAGATGCCAGCTTCACGCGCCACATCACGAATGACCGCCGCGCGCTCACGCCGCACATCGGCTGGCACAGCGGCCGATGACAAGCCTTCGTAGACGGGCTCAGACCGGCAAGCGCCGAGGGAGGCGACGCTAAACACGAGGAGGATCTCAAAACGCATGCATGCGCCATGAGCAAGGCGCGTGCCATGGCCATTTCACCAAGAAGTTCGACTTCTCTCTCTGCGCGATTCAACGGAGCGTTCAAAGTGGGGCCGAAAGAACCCGTCACGGATGCGCACAATTCGCCATCGAACGCGCACGGACACGAGACGAGACGAACGGCGCGCAGGGGCAGGCGGCGTATGCGAAATCCACGTCCGCCATTGACGCCCGTGGATCGCGTTGCTACTTCGCAGGCTCGAGGCTTTTCATGCACTCCTTCAACGATACGAACCGTACGCGGTTCGGCTCCGGCGCCGCTGGCGGCCGTGAAGTGCGCCTCCAGGCCATGCTCTGCGTGTGGCTCGCATCGAACGTCGCGTAGCGGCCTTGGCCATCGTTTGCGTCAGCCCGAGCCGCTGA